>NZ_JBHWOO010000203.1:0-20082 GCF_043424415.1 Luteococcus sp.
CCGAGGCCGGTTTCACCGCCTTCGTCGAGGCAGAGCGGGAATGGCTGGGACGCCTGGCCGTCATGCTCGTGCGCGACCGGCACGCGGGCGAGGACCTCCTGCAGGAGACGCTGGTGCGGGTCTACCTGGCCTGGCACCGCATCGACCACGACACCGCCTTCGCCTATGCCCGGCGCACCATGACCAACCTCGCCACGGACCGCTGGCGGCGCTCGCGCCACGAGCCGGTCGGTGGGCACGAGGCCGACCGGGACGACGACCCGCGCTCGGCCCGCGGCTACCACGAGGTGGACGACCGGGACGACATCGTGCGCCAGCTCGCCTGGCTCACCGAGCGGGAGCGCACCATGGTGGTGCTGCGCTACTACGCGGACCTGTCGGAGGCCGAGGTGGCCCAGGAGATGGGGGTCAGCCGCGGCACGGTGAAGTCCACCTGCTCGCGGGCCCTGGCCCGCTTGCGCAGTCCACAGCAGGCACCAGCAGGGAGGACGGCATGAGCCCGATCGACGAGGACGAGCTGCGACGGCTGCTGCGATCCGTGGAACCCCTGGACACCACCGATGTCGCGGCGGTCGCCATGCAGCAGGCCGGCTCGCGGCGTCGCCGTCGGGGCCTGACCGCCCTGCTGGCACTGGTGCTGAGCCTGGCGCTGCTGGCCGGGGCGCTGGTGGCGGTCAGGGCGCTGCGGGAACCGCGCCCGGAGGACCGCGACCCCCTCGGCTCCCCCACGCCCCATCCGCTGCCCGCCGTCACCACGGCGCAGCTGCCGACGGAGAAGGACCTGGCGCCGATCAACACGTTCAACTTCCCGCTGCGCCCCCAGGTGGACCTGCCGGCGGGCACCTGGGCCGGCAGTCCGACGCTCTGCCAGCCCCACCCGGACCTGCGGGAGTCCTCGCTGCAGGTGCGCGAGTTCACCGATGCCCGGGTGACGGCAGCGGTACTCGGCTTCCAGGACGTCGCCCAGGCCACCGCCGCCAGACAGAAGATCCTGGGCTGGTACCGCAACTGCGCCCCGCACGAGGGCAAGGTCGACGAGTGGACCGGCGCCCGGCTGGCAGTCAAGCCCCGCGGGGTCGAGCCCGTGGTGGCGGTGGCGGCCAATCCCTACTGGGAACCGAGCGAGACGGCGCAGGGACGGCACGAGGAGGCCGTGGTCGTCCAGGCCGGGAACCGGATCGCCTGGGTCGCCCAGGCCCACGGAGAGGAGCAGAACTGCGGCCTGGAGGCCAGCACGGAGATCGGGGCCTGCGGGCCCTTCGCCTCGGCACAGGCCATCGCCGATCGCCTGGCCAGCTGAGCCGAGAAGCCCCTGGCATCCTTTCCCACAAGAAATCTCGTCGAGCGCTCAACCCTTTGGCCCGCTGCTTCGTGGGAGGTGGGTACAGGGTCCGGAAAGGCCGGACCCCACCCCCCAGGAGGTCACCATGACCAGCTCCATCGCACGGCACACCGCCACCGGCCTGGCAGGCCTGGCCCTGCTCGCCAGCAGCATCATGGCCACCCCACAGGCACCGGCGGCTGCCCGCCCCACCACGCTCCCCCAACCGACCACTGCGAACCTGGCCACCGCCGCCGACCTGGCGCCGGTCGCCCGGCAGGACCAGCCGGTCGGCCCCGCCACCACACGCCGGGCCACCGCGCTCCCCGAGGACTTCTCGCTGTGCGACGAACCGAAGGCCCTGGGACAGCGCACCCTGCTGGTGCGCGACTTCGCCCGCATCGACAGCTCCCAGGTGGTGCTGGGCTTCGGCACAGCCCGCCAGGCCTCCGCGGCCCGGGCGCGCATCCTCGAGGCCTACCGCAACTGCGTCATCGACGCCGACACCAACTCCACCATCGGCTCTGTGGACGGCACCCTGCCCCTGGAGCGATCGGCGGTGAAGCGCCTCCGGGCGGCCCCGGTCCGGGCCACCGCGGCCAGCGCGTCGATGCGGTACACCGAGCGTGAGTGGGGGGCCTTCGAGGACGCCGCCGTGGTCCAGACGGGCAACCGCCTCACCTGGCTGGTGGTCCACACCGAGGGGCAGGACAACAACTGCTCGCTGCTGGCCGATGACGAGACGATCGGCCAGTGTGGCGCCTTCGCCTCGGCCGATGCGCTGGCCCGGCGCCTGGCCCGTCGCTGACCGGGGCCACCGCACAGGCCGTCGCCTCGGATGATGAGGGGGGTGGGCTGGTCCGAGCTTCCTCGGATCAGCCCACCTGCCGCGCCATCGTCTCCGGCAGGAAGTAGGCCGCGAGCGCAGCCGTCGCGAAGCAGGCGGCGAAGACGCCAAAGGCCAGCGGGTTGCCGCCCCAGCCGATCAGCAGGGGCACGCTGAGCGGGGCGATGATCGACGCGATCCGGCCGAATCCTGCCGCCGCGCCGGTTCCGGTGCCGCGGATCGCGGTCGGGTAGACCTCCGGGCTGACGGCATAGAGGGCTCCCCAGGCACCCAGGTTGGCGAAGCTGAGCGCGCAGCCGGCCACCAGGATCGCGGTGACGCTGGAGGCCTGCCCGTAGGCCAGCGCAGCCAGGGCCGAGCCGACCAGGAAGACCGCCAAGGTGCGGCGGCGTCCCCAGACCTCGATCAGCCAGGCCGCCAGCGCATAACCGGGCAGCTGGGCCAAGGTCATCACCAGGGTGAAGCCGAAGGAGCGCACGATCCCGAAGCCCTGCTTGAGCAGCAGCGACGGGATCCAGATGAAGGCGCCGTAGTAGGCCAGGTTCACGCAGAACCAGATGGTCCACAGCGCCGCGGTGCGCCGGGCGAAGCGGGGGTGCCAGATGCCGCCCTCGACCGCCTCCTCCACGGGCGCGTCGAGCAGCGGATCGCGTCCGGGGCTGCCGGCCTCGAAGCTGCGCACGGCAGCCTCGGCCTCCTCGTGGCGACCCTTGGACTCCAGGAAGCGCACCGACTCGGGCAGCTTGTGGCGCACCCAGGCGGCATAGGCCGTCGGCACCAGCCCGACGGCCAGGGCCCAGCGCCAGCCGTCCTCGCCCGACGGCACCACCAGGTAGCCGATCAGGGCGGCCAGCATCCAGCCCAGCGCCCAGAAGGACTCCAGCGCCACCACCATGCGGCCGCGGATGCGAGCCGGTGCGAACTCGCTCACCAGGGTGGAGGCGACGGGCAGCTCGGCGCCCAGCCCGAGGCCGACGATGAAGCGCAGCACCATCAGTGCGGCCACCGAGCCGACCAAGGCCGAGGCGCTGGTGGCCACGCCGTAGACGAGCAGGGTCAGGGCGAAGACCTGACGCCGGCCGATCCGGTCGGCCAGCAGGCCGCCGAGCGAGGCGCCGATGGCCATGCCGACGAAGCCGATCGAGCCGATCCAGCTGGTGGTGGTGTCGGACAGCTCCCACTGCACCTTGAGGGCGGCCATCACGAAACTGATCAGCCCGACGTCCATCGCGTCCAACGCCCAGCCGATGCCCGAGCCCAGCAGCAGGCGACGGTGCTCCGAACCGAAGCGCAGCACCTCCAACCGCTGCGAGCGACTGGCGCCGTCGGGCCCTGGCAGTGTGCTGGTGGACATCTCGGCTCCCATCGGGGCGGTGGTCTGGACAGTGGAAATCTAGCGCCCGGGGCCATCGGGCCCCACTAGGCTGCTGACATGGCCACTGCCTCATGCCCTGCGCCGTCACCCAACCCTTCACAGCCCCTCTCCCCCTCCCCGCAGTCGATCGCCCCCGACTCGTCCGTGGTGATCCGCACCGCCAGATCCGAGGACCTGGCGGCGATCACCGCCATCTACAACGAGGCCGGGGTGGGCACCACCGCCAGCTATGACCTGGAGCCGGTCACCGTCGACAACCGCCGCGAGTGGCTGGAACGCCACCACGCCGACGGCCACCCGGTGCTGGTGGCCACCGTGGACGACCAGGTGCTGGGTTTTGCCGGCTACGGCGTCTTTCGCGAGAAGGCCGGCTATGCCCACACCGTGGAGCACAGCGTCTACGTCGGTGACGGGGCGCGCGCCCTGGGCGTGGGCCGGCTGCTGATGCTGGCCCTGGTGGACCTGGCCCGCGGCAACGGCGTGCACACCATGGTGGGGGTGTTGGATGCCGACAACGAGGCCTCGATCAATTTCCACCGGCGGCTCGGCTTCGAGGAGACCGGCCGGTTGCGCCAGGTGGGGCGCAAATTCGACCGCTGGCTGGACGCGGTGCTCGTGCAGCTGATGCTCGATGCACCCGACTCGGCCCCGCGCGCCCCGCTGGGTAGGCTTCGCGCATGACTGCCTACCACGCCGATTCCAGTGACCTCGTCGACAAGGAGGTCCTCACCTGGCAGGGCTTCGGGGACGCCAGCCGCGAACTCGCCCAGCAGGTGGTCGACTCCGGCTACGAGCCCGACATCATCATCTCCGTCGCCCGCGGCGGCATGCTGCCCGGCGGCGCCCTGACCTATGCCATGGGCACCAAGCTGACCGACGCGATCAACGTCGAGTTCTACACCGACGTGCACGAGACGCTGCCCGACCCGGTGCTGCTGGCACCGATGCTCGACACGGAGTCGATCCGCAAGCAGAAGCTGCTGGTGGTTGACGACGTCGCCGACTCCGGCCGCACCCTCAAGCTGGTGATCGAGCTGCTGGAGAAGTTCGAGGCCGAGGTGCGCAGCGTGGTGCTCTACGCCAAGCCCACCACCGTCGTCGAGCCCGACTACGTGTGGCGTCGCACCGACAAGTGGATCGTCTTCCCCTGGTCGGCCGAGTCGCCGGTGACGCACACCGCCTGATGCTGCACGGAACTGTCGGGGCCGGGTGACATGATGTGTCCATGTCCACACCCGTGACCACGCCATACCTCCCGGAGGCGACACCGCAGGGCAGCCGCCTGGTGGAGATGCAGGGCATCGACGTCGTGCCTGACTCGGAACGCACCGCGCGGCCCAGCGACCTGTTCTGGCCCTGGTTCGCCGCCAATGTGTCGGTCTTCGGCATGACCTACGGCTCCTACCTGTTGGGCTTCGGCATCTCCTTCTGGCAGGCGACCGGGGTCGCACTGCTGGGCATCGTGCTCAGCTTCGCGCTGTGCGGGATCATCGCCATCGCCGGCAAGCGCGGCTCGATGCCCACGATGGTGCTCAGCCGTTCGGCCTTCGGTGTGCAGGGGCAGAAGCTGCCGGGCATCATCAGCTGGCTCACCTCCATTGGGTGGGAGACCTCGCTGACGATCACCGCCACCCTAGCCACCGCGACCGTCTTCGACCGGCTGGGCTGGAGCCACGGCACCACCACCAAGGTCATCGCCTGCGTGGTGATCGCGGCGATCGTGGTGCTGTGCTCGGTGCTCGGCTACCACACGATCATGAAGGTGCAGTCGATCCTGACCTGGGTCACCGGTGCCTTCACGCTGCTGTTCATGGCCCTGACGGTCAGCCACATCGACTGGTCCGCGGTGAGCGCGCTGCCCACCGGCTCCTTCGCCAAGTGCGTGGGCGCCCTGGTGATGGTGATGACCGGCTTCGGGCTGGGCTGGATCAACATCGCCGCCGACTGGTCGCGCTACCAGCGCCGCGACGCGTCGGCGGCCGGCATCGTCTTCTGGAACACTTTCGGCGGCTCGGTGGCACCGGTGCTGCTGGTGGTCTTCGGCCTGCTGCTGGCCGGCTCCGACGAGAAGCTGAAGGCCGAGATCCCCAACGATCCGATCGGCGCCCTGGCCTCGATCCTGCCCACCTGGGTGCTGCTGCCCTTCCTGCTGGTGGCTGTGCTGACGCTGATCTCGGGTGCCGTGCTGGGCATCTACTCCTCCGGCCTGACGCTGTTGAGCCTGGGCATCGACATTCCGCGCCCGGCAGCGGCGGCCCTCGACGGGATCATCCTGACCGCCGGCACCATCTACGTCGTCTTCTTCGCCACCAGCTTCCTGGCCCCCTTCCAGAGCTTCCTGGTGACCCTCGGCGTCCCGCTGGCCGCCTGGGCCGGTGTGATGATCGCCGACATCCTGCTGCGCAAGCGCCCCTATGACGAGGCCGCCCTGTTCGACTCGCGCGGCCGCTACGGTTCGGTCAACTGGAAGTCGATCGCCATCATGGTGGTCGCCTCGGTGCTCGGCTGGGGCCTGGTGATCAACCAGTTCAGCAGCGAGAGCTGGAACAACTGGCAGGGCTACCTGCTGGAGCCGCTCGGCCTGGGCACCCGCGTCTTCAAGGATGGCGTCTTCAGCTACTGGGACGGAACCTGGCCGTGGGCGAACCTGGGCGTCATCTGCTCGCTGCTGATCGGACTGCTTGGCCACGCACTGCTCAACGGCGGCACCATCAAGCGGCAGGAGGAGCGCGCATGAGCACCGTCACCGTGCCGGGGGAGGCCTGGCTGGTCGTGATCGACCACCAGCGCATCTTCGCCGACCCCGCCAGCCAGTGGTGCGCGCCGCGTTTCGAACAGACCGTGCCCGTGGTGGCGCGCCTTGCTGCCCGCCTCGGCGAACGCACCGTCGCCACCCGCTGGCTGCCGGGCGATGACCGTCGCGGCTCCTGGAAGGCCTACTTCGACACCTGGTCCTTCGCCGACCGGCCCGACGACGACGCGCTCTTCGAACTGGTGCCCAGCGCCACCGCCCTGACCCAGCGCCCGACCGTCGACGTCAGCACCTTCGGCAAGTGGGGCCCGGAACTGGCTGCGGTCACCGGCGAGCATCCCCATCTGGTGCTGGCCGGCGTCTCCACCGACTGCTGCGTCATCTCCACGGCGCTGGCGGCGGCCGATGCCGGCTGCACCGTGACAGTCGTGGCCGACGCCTGCGCGGGCTCCAGCGACGAGAACCACGCCGCAGCCCTGCAGGTGATGGGCCTCTACGCCCCGCAGATCCAGGTGGTCACCTCGGACCAACTGCGCTGAGCACACGGTCGACGGCCGCATCGGGCAGCACCGCCCGGGCGGTCAGCGCGGCCCGTGCCCCGGCACCCACCGCGTAGCGGGTGCGCGGCTTCGGCGCGACGCAGGCCGCCAGCACCGTCTGGGCCACCACTGACGGGTTGCTGCCCACGCCGCGCTTGTCGGCCACGGCCAGCACCTTCGACAGCCGCTTGGCGGCCTTCTCGTAGGCGCCGCCCCGGCTCAGCCGCAGCAGGTCCTTGCGCGCGGTGCGCATCCAGTCGGTGTTCACCAGCCCGGGCTGCACGATGCTGACCTCGATCCCGAAGGGCTTGACCTCCAGGCGCAGCGAGTCGCTGAAGCCCTCCAGCGCGTGCTTGCTGGCGTGGTACCAGGCGCCGAAGGGCTCGTAGGTGTGGCCGGCCACCGAGGAGATGTTGACGAGGCGCCCCGACTTCTGGGCGCGCATCGTCGGCAGCACGAGCTGCACCAGGCGCACCGCGCCGAACAGGTTCACCTCGAAGAGCTCGCGTCCGGCCTGCATCGGGGTGTCCTCAACCGAACCGAAGCTGCCGATGCCGGCATTGTTCACCAACACGTCGATGCGTCCGCTGCCGGCCAGCACCGTCTCGACGAAGGCCGTGCGGGAGTCCTCGTCGGTGACGTCGAGGGGCAGGGTGCGGATGCCATGGGAGTTCAGCTCGGACATCCGCGCGACCCGGCGGGCACCGGCCCACACCTCGAAGCCGGCCTGGGCCAGGGCGATGGCGCTGGCCCGCCCGATCCCGGAGGAGGCTCCGGTGACGATGGCCACCTTGCCCTCGCCCGGCTCCCAGCCCTCTGGCAGGTCCAGTTCGACGGACTGGGTGGTGCGTCGGGGACGAAGGGTTGGCAGGGCGAGTTCACGTGCGGACATGGCCGCCAGCCTAGTCGTGGGACAAGGCGCTGGTTCCCGACGACGATTCCCGAGGAGAAGTGTGTCCACACCCGTCCTGCCCCGCACCAGCGACCTCGTGGGCTACCAGAAGGTGGACGGGGCCCACCGCGTCGTGCTGCGGGCCGGGGTGAGCGTGGCGGTGCCGCTGGCGGTGGTGATCCTGCTCGGACACGTCGAGTGGTCGCCCTATGCCTGCTTCGGCGCCTTCGCCTCCCTCTATGGCCGTGCGAGCGAGCACACCACGCGGATGCAGATGCAGCTCTCCGCGGCGGTGACGATGACCGCCGCGGTGCTCACCGGGGTCCTGGTGGGATCACTGGACCACTCCCCCTGGGTGCAGGTTCTGGTGGCGGCCGTGATCGCCACCACCGGCGAGGCCTTCGCCCGCGCCCACAGCTACCACCCGGGCGGCCCGCTGTTCTTCATCTTCGCCTTCGGCGCCATCTCCTCGGCACCCCACCGGTTGGCCGACCTGCGCACCGCGGTGCTGGTGACCGGGGGCGCGGCACTGTTCTCTGTCCTGGTGGGTGCCTTGGGGATCCTGCGGGACCCGCGTGGCGTGCGGGGGGGCACTGCGTGCCGCCCAGCCCTTGCGGCTCGTCTTCGCCCGCAGCTGGAAGCCGGCCTGGCTGGCCCTGGCGGTGCTCCTGTCCGGTTCCATCGCGGTGCTGCTGCAGATCGGGCACCCCTATTGGGCGATGGTCTCCGCGGTGGCGCCGATGAGCGCGCCGCACGTCACCCAGCAGGTCGCCAAGGGCATCCAGCGTGTGGTGGGCACCACCACCGGGCTGATGCCCTCCTGGCTCCTGCTCGGGGTGCACCTCGAGCCCGTCCTGGCGGTGCTGGTCATCGGCCTGTTGCAGTTCGGCGCCGAGGTCCTGGTGGGTAGCAACTACGCCGCGGCCATGCTGTGCATCACACCGCTGGCGCTGCTCAACGGGCAGCTCGCCCATCCGCGCCCGATCACCCAGCTGCTCTTCGACCGGGGTGTGGAGACCGCCATCGGCGGGGCGGTGGGCATCGCCCTGGTACTGGTCGGTCATGCGCTGCGCGAGCGTCGCAAGGCGAAGGTCGACGACGCCCTGGCCGAGCTGCGCCGCGAGGTGGCCGCGCGCGAGGTCTGACCCCGCCGCCGGGCGGGCGGCACGGGCTGACTAGATTGACGGCATCACTGACCGCCTGCTTCCTGAGAAGAGCCATGTCCAGCACGCTCCAGTCACCTCCCGACCACGTCGAAGCCCCGACCAGCGACCATCGCGTCGCCCCTGTGCCGCGCGATCCGCAACCGCACCCGCGCACCCGGATGATGCTGATGTTGGCCGCCGTCTTCGGCATCGCGACGATCATCACCGGCAGCATCAACTCCGCCACCGGCTCGGGCTTCGCCTGCCCCACCTGGCCGGGCTGCTACCCGGGCCAGTTCGGGCCCGAGCGTGAGGTGCACGACATCATCGAGTTCGGTCACCGCCTCATCGCGGGCAGCACTGGCTTCGTGCTGCTCGCCGCGGCGCTGGTGGCGCTGCGGCTGCCGCGCGTGCAGTGGATGGCCCGCTGGCTGCCGTGGGTCTCGGTGGCGGGTGCCGTCGTGGCCGCCGTCGTCGGCCGTCTCGTGGTGTTGAACCTCGGCGTCGCCAAACCGCTGGCGCTGTTCGACCTGTTCGGCGCACTCGCCGTGCTGGTGGCCGCGACGCTGGCCAGCCTGTCGATCAACCGCGGCGCGCCGCTCTGGCAGTGGACTCCCCTGTCACGGCTGGCCACGGCCTGCACAGCCGGGCTCTACGCGCTCTACCTGGGCGGCATCGTGGTGGCCGGCAAGGGCTCCTTCACCGCCGTGGTCGGGTGGCCGATGTGGCGCCTGGTCGGCGCCGACGGCCCGGTGTGGCTGCAGGTCGCCCGCATGGTGCTGGCCGTTGCCGTCGCCGTCGGGCTCGCCCTGCTGGTCAAGCGCGGATGGCGCGTCGCCTCCCTGCGTCCCGTGCTCGCCACCATCGTGGTGCTCTTCGTGGTGGAGCTCATCGTGGGCCAGTTGATGGCCACCCTGGGGGTCGACATGTGGTGGGCCGCCGCCCACTGTTCCGCGGCCGGACTGATGCTGGTGTGCACCACGCTCGTGATGGGTCGCACCGGCCTCGACGGCCTCTGAGCCTGTCCACAGGCTGCTGTGCACAACTGCCGGCAGCTTGTGGGAAACGCCGTGCGGGGTGTGGACCGGCAGGTGGACGGGCGAAATCACCCGCCACCGCGGGGCCCTCACCTTGCACGCGAGGGGCCCCAGCACCTACAAAGGAAGGACGTCTGCGGGGGTGAATCCACTCCCGGCCCACGATGATGGGCACCGGCAGGGTGACGTACATGTCGGTCGGACAGTGGAGCGGGATGCTCGGGCCGGATTCGTCACCACTCCCTGGCCCGCACGCGAGGGGCCCTGCGTCATCGACGCAGGGCCCCTCACCCGTTGACCAGACCTGCCTCACTCGACCTTGCGGGCGGCACCCTTGTCGGCCGACTGCGCGAAGCGGGCGAAGATCTTGAGCGCCTGCGAGACCTGACGGTCACGATCGACCGGCTGCCAGCCCCGCTCGTCCTGCTCGGCGCGGCGGCGGGCAAGTTCGTCGTCGGAGACCTCGACGTGGACGCTGCGGCCCGGGATGTCGAAGGTGATGATGTCCCCATCACGCACCAGCCCGATCGCACCGCCGCTGGCGGCCTCGGGCGAGACGTGCCCGACGCTCAGCCCCGACGAGCCGCCGGAGAAGCGGCCGTCGGTGATCAGGGCGCACTTCGGACCCAGGCCCACACCCTTGAGGTAGCTGGTCGGGTACAGCATCTCCTGCATGCCAGGCCCGCCCTTGGGGCCCTCATAGCGCACCACCACCACATCACCCTCGACGATCCTGCCGCCAAGGATCATGTCGACCGCCTGGTCCTGGCTCTCGGCGACCTTCGCGGGGCCGCTGAACTGCCACTGGTGCTCGGGAACGCCGGCAGTCTTGACGATGCAGCCGTCAGGGGCGAGGTTGCCCTTGAGCACGGCCAGGCCGCCCTCGGCGGTGTAGGCGTGCTCCACGCTGCGGATGCAGCCCTGCTCGGCGTCGACGTCCAGCGACTCCCACCGGTTGGAGGTGCTGAAGGCCTCGGTGGTGCGCACCCCGCCCGGGGCGGCATGGAAGCGCTCGACGGCCTCCTCGCTGGCCTGCTCGGAGCGGATGTCCCAGGCACCCAGCCACTGCTCGGGGCTGGCGGAGTGCACGGCCCGGACGTCCTCGTTGAACAGTCCGCCACGGCGCATCTCGCCGAGGATGGCGGGGATGCCGCCGGCGCGGTGCACGTCCTCCATGTAGTAGTTGGTCGTGTTGGGCGCCACCTTGCACAGGCACGGAGTCGTGCGGCTCAGGGCGTCGATGTCGTCCTGGTCGAAATCGACGCCGGCCTCCTGCGCGGCGGCCAGCAGGTGCAGGATCGTGTTCGTCGAGCCGCCCATGGCGATGTCGAGACGCATGGCGTTCTCGAAGGCGCGCTTGGTGGCGATCGAGCGGGGCAGCACCGAGTCGTCGTCGCCCTCGTAGTACTGCCTGCACAGGTCGACGACCAGGCGGCCAGCCTCCAGGAAGAGATCCTTGCGGGCGGCATGGGTGGCCAGCGTGGAGCCGTTGCCGGGAAGCGACAGTCCCAGCGCCTCGGTGAGGCAGTTCATCGAGTTGGCGGTGAACATGCCCGAGCAGGAGCCGCAGGTGGGGCAGGCGTTCTGCTCGATGGCGTCAATCTGGGCGTCGGATACGTTGTTGTCCACCGCCTTGATCATCGCGTCGATCAGGTCGAGGCGTTCGGTGCCGGCCTCGTCGGGAGCGCCGGGGACCACCCGCTCACCCAGGATCCGGCCGGCCTCCATTGGCCCGCCGGAGACGAAGACGGTGGGGATGTTCAGCCGCAGCGCCGCCAGCAGCATGCCGGGGGTGATCTTGTCGCAGTTGGAGATGCACACCAGCGCGTCGGCCTGGTGGGCGTTGACCATGTACTCGACGCTGTCGGCGATCACTTCGCGGCTGGGCAGCGAGTAGAGCATGCCCGAGTGGCCCATGGCGATGCCGTCGTCGACGGCGATGGTGTTGAACTCGCGGCCCACTCCCCCGGCCTCGGCGACGGCCCCGGCGACCAGCTGGCCCATGTCCTTGAGGTGGACGTGGCCGGGCACGAACTGGGTGAAGGAGTTCGCGATGGCGACGATCGGCTTGCCGAAGTCGTCATTGGTCATGCCGGTGGCGCGCCACAGGGCGCGGGCACCGGCCATGTTGCGGCCGTGGGTGGTGGTGCGGGAACGAAGAGCAGGCATGGATCTACAGTAGGTGAGCAGCGCAAGGTCGAGTGGATACGCTCGCACCATGATCATCACCGTCACGGGCAGGAACCAGCAGGAGATCGCACCGGAACAGGGCGTGGTGCAGCTGCACGTCGCCTTCGAGGACGACGCCGCCACCGCCAGCCAGGCCACCCACCAGCTCGCCGACCAGCTGCGCACCCAGCTGGTGGAGCTCCGCGACCGCGAGCCCTCACCGCTGGCCGACTTCCGGCTGGAGGCGCCGGTCTCGCGCACGTCGCGCCCCTACACCCACGACGGCAGCATCGCGCCGCTGCGCCACTCGGCCGAAGTGTGGGCCAGCGCCACCTTCGTCGACGCGTCCGAGCTGTCGACGGCCTGCGCCCGGTGGAGTTCCACCCCCGGACTGGACGTGACCGACGTGCGCAGGGAACTGTCGGAGGAGACCGGCGCAGCGGTGCGCGAGCAGGTGCTGGCCGCAGCTGTGCAGGATGCCGTCGACCGGGCGCGCGTGATGGCGCGGACTGCCGGTGCGCAGCAGGTGGAGGTCACCGACGTCGCCGACCCGGGGCTGCTGGTCCCCTTCGGTGGCGATCACCAGCAGACGATGGCGATGGCCGGAGCGATGAGTCGCGGGGCGGGCGATGGACTGGAGCTCAGCCCGCGCGATGTCGTCGTGGCCACCGAGGTGCACGTGCGCCTGGAGACCCGCTGACCGTCCTGGTCACAGGTGGCTGCCGAGCCACTGCTTGACGACAGGCACGTGGGAGTCCTCGACGTCCTTGGCGTCGGTGGGCAGCAGCACCATCCCGGGTCGCTACCCGAGAGAGGACGACAAAGCCGAACGCGAAGTGGGGTCGCGCCATGGGGTTGGTCACAGCGAGGCGGGCAACCCACTCAGGCGCCGGCGCCCCGCTGCCACGAGTCCAGGCTGCGCCGCACCACGCAGGCGGGGTCGTCGGCCTCCATCACGGCGCGCACCATGCACACCCCGGCGATCCCAGTGGTGGCAAGTGCTTCCACGTCGTCGGGGGTGACATCGCCGATCGCGACGATCGGGATGGCGCTGGCCCCCACGAGCGGCGGATAGCCGGCCACGCCCAGCGGTGGGCGGCCGGAGTCCTTGGTGGGGGTGGGACGGAAGGGTCCGGCCCCCAGGTAGTCGACGATCCCGACATACCTCTGGGCCTCCTGCACGAGGGCGAGGGTGCCGGTGGTCCAGCCGACAATCGCCTCGGGGCCGAGCAGGGCCCGGGCGTGCTCGGGTGGCAGGTCGTCGGCGCCGAGGTGGACGCCGTGCACGGGAGCGCCGGCATTGCGGGCGGCCCAGGCCATGTCGGGACGGTCGTCGACGACGACGCGGGTGGCAGGGTTGGCCGCCGCCACCGCCTCGGAGACCTCCACGAGCAACCCGTACAGCTCGCGGTCGGTGACCTCCTTGCACCGCACCTGGATGATCCCGGCCCCGGCGCGGGCGGCTGCCGCAGCGGTCTCGACGGTGTGTCGTCCGGAGCCAGAGGTGACGAGGTAGAAGCGCAGGTCGAGGGTCATCGGATCTCCTGTGCGGTCTGGATTCGGGCGCCCGCGAGGATCTCCTCGGGGGTGAGGGCGTAGAGCTCGTCGAGCAGGGCGGCGCGGAAGCTGCCCGGTCCGCGCACCCGGCCGGCTGCCTGCTGGCCAGCCAGTCCCATCCACACGGTGGCGGCGACGGCGGCCTCCAGCGGCTCGTCGGAGACGGCGAGGCAGGCCGCGCTCAGCGCCCCGAGGGCGCAGCCGGTTCCGGTGACGCGGGTGAGCATCAGGTGCCCGTTGGCCACCTGCACCACGTGGGTGCCGTCGGTGACCAGGTCGACCTCGCCCGAGACCGCCACGACGCAGCCGTGGCGACGGGCCAGGTCGAGGGCGGCGGGCAGGGCCGCGTCGACGCGGTCGCTGGCATCGGCGCCGCGCCCGCCGGCCCCCACCCCGGCCAGCACCAGCACCTCGGAGGCATTGGCCCGCACCAGCGTGGGGCCGACCGCCAGCAGTTCGCGGGCCAGCTCGATGCGCACGGGCGAGGGGCCGATCGCGGCCGGGTCCAGCACCCACGGAATTCCCCGTTCGACGGCGACCCGCACCGTGGCAGGAATCCCGGCCATGCCGTCGGTGCTCAGGGTGCCGAGGTTGGCCAGCAGGGCATCGGCCCGGCGCACCACGAAGGGTGCCTCCTGCTGGGTCTCGGTCATCATCGGGCGCGCCCCTGCAGCCAGCGTCGCGTCGGCCACCAGGTTCATGCTGACCGCGGCGGTGAGGCAGTGCACCAGCGGCGCCCGCCGGCGCATACGCTCCACGACGGCGGCGCAGTCGAGGCCGCTCACACCTCCACCTGCTCGATCTCGGACGGTGCCAGGCGCGGGCCCAGCGCAGCACCGGCCGCCACCAGCAGCGAACCGGCCACGATCACCAGCACGACCGCGGTGTTCCTCCCCGCCGCACCGGACAGCGCCGGAAGCCAATAGGGATAGAGGGCGGGCAGCGCGATGGAGGCCGAATAGGCGGTGCCGTAGCCGGTGGAACGCACATGGGCGGGGAAGCCCTCGCTCAGGTAGGCACCGACCGGGCCGTAGGCGGTGACGGTGAGCACCTGCGCCAGCACTGCCCCGACGGCCAGGCCCACCACGCCGGGCCGCGCACCCATCATCCACAGCCACGCGGCCGAGCCGCCGATGGCCGCCACCACCGTCGCCACGACGAAGTAGCGGCGCCTCCCCATCAGCGTCGACAGGTGCCCGGTCAGCGCCATCACCACGGCCTGCCCGATCGAGGCGATGCCCATCACCACCGAGGCAGTGCCGGCGGACAGCCCGGCGTCGGTGACCAGCCGCTGGCCGAGCAGCAGCACCACCATCTGGGTCATCAGCCACAGCCCGCTCATCAGGCAGAACATCCGCCAGAAGGCTCCCGCCCAACGCCCCATCACCACCTCGCGCAGGCTGCCGCGGGTGCGGAACTCGTCCACTCCCGGCTGCACCGCGCGCACCGCGTCGGCCACGCGTCGCCGGTAGAAGACAAACATGGCGCAGGAGGCCAGCCCGCCGGCGACGAAGGCCAGCCGCCAGCCCCAGGCCGCATAGTCCTCGGGCCCCAGCACCGCGAGCATGGCGGCGGTGAGGAAGGCGATGGTGGCCTGGGCGCAGGGCGCCATCGCCATGATCAGCCCGCTGAACAGGCCCCGGTGACGGGCGCTGGACCACTCCATCGCCAGCGGCACGGCCGCCGAGTACTCCCCCGCGATGAACATGCCGCCGACGAAGCGCAGCAGCACCAGCAGCGCGAAGGTGCCGCCGCCGAGCACCTGGTGCGTGGGCAGGCAGGCGATCAACAGCGAGCAGGCGGCGGTGCCGGCGATGGCCAGGGCCGTGGTGTGGGTGCGGCCCGCCCGGTCGGCGATGCGCCCGAAGACCATCGCACCGACCGGGCGGCCCAGCAGCATCGCCATCACCACGATCGCGGTGCCGGAGGCGGCCGCGGTGGGCCCGGCCAGCGTCTTCATCGCCGGCGCCAGCGCGAGGGCGGGCAGGAAGATGTTGACCTGGTCGACGTAGTTGCCCACCACCCCACCGGTGACCGCCGAGCGGCGGTGGGTCATGAGGTCCTTTCGGCGGCGTCGAGGTAGACGCTGGCGCCCAGCTCGAGGAATTCCTGCGCCTTCTGCGCCATCCCCTCGTCTGCTGTGGCGACCCCGGAGCCGTAGGCGTCGCGGATGTCCTGGCTGATGCGCATGCTGCAGAACTTCGGCCCGCACATGCTGCAGAAGTGCGCCGTCTTGGCCGGTTCGGCGGGCAGCGTCTCGTCGTGGAAGGCGATCGCGGTCTCCGGGTCGAGCGAGAGCGCGAACTGGTCGTGCCAGCGGAACTCGAAGCGGGCCTTGCTCAGGGCGTCGTCGCGCTGCTGCGCCCCGGGATGGTGCTTGGCGACGTCGGCGGCGTGGGCGGCGATCTTGTAGGTGATCACGCCGGTCTTCACGTCGTCACGGTTGGGCAGGCCCAGGTGCTCCTTGGGCGTGACGTAGCAGAGCATCGCGGTGCCGCCCATGGCGATGGTGGCGGCGCCGATGGCCGAAGTGATGTGGTCGTAGCCGGGGGCAATGTCGGTGACCAGCGGCCCGAGGGTGTAGAAGGGCGCGCCGTGGCACCACTCCTGCTCCAGGCGCACGTTCTCCTCCACCAGGTCGAGCGGGATGTGGCCCGGACCCTCCACCATCACCTGCACGTCGTACCTCCAGGCGCGCTCGGTGAGCTCGGCCAGGGTGCGCAGTTCGGCCAGCTGCGCCTCGTCATTGGCGTCGGCGATGGATCCGGGCCGCAGGCCGTCGCCCAGGGAGAAGGCGACGTCGTAGCGGGCGAAGATCTCACACAGCTCGTCGAAGTTCTCGTACAGGAAGGACTCCTGGTGGTGCGCCAGGCACCAGCCGGCCATGATCGAGCCGCCGCGGCTGACGATGCCGGTGAGCCGGTTGGCGCTCAGCGGCACGTGGCGCAGCCGCACGCCGGCGTGGATGGTCATGTAGTCGACGCCCTGCTCGGCCTGCTCGATGATGGTGTCGCGGAAGATCTCCCAAGTGAGCTCGTGGGCCTGCCCGTCGACCTTCTCCAGCGCCTGGTAGATCGGCACGGTGCCGATCGGGACGGGCGCATTGCGGATGATCCACTCCCGGGTGGTGTGGATGTCGTCACCGGTGGACAGGTCCATCACGGTGTCGGCGCCCCAGCGGGTGGCCCAGCGCAGCTTGTCGACCTCCTCCTCGATGGAGCTGGTGACCGCCGAGTTGCCGATGTTGGCATTCACCTTGGTCAGGAAGGCCTTGCCGATGATCATCGGCTCGCTCTCGGGATGGTTGACGTTGGCGGGGATGATGGCGCGGCCGGCGGCCACCTCGTCGACCACCAGCTGCACGTCGACCCCCTCGCGCAGCGCGACGTAGCGCATCTCAGGGGTGACGATCCCCTGCCGGGCATAGTGCATCTGGGTGACGGTGCGGCCCTCGGTGCTGCGCAGCGGGGCGCGCTTCTCGCCCTTCCATGCCTTCGACGCCTCGCCGCGGCGCTGGGCGCTGCGGCCGTCGTCGGCCAGGTTGTGGGGGTGACCCTGGTAGGTCTCGACGTCGCCGCGTTCGCAGATCCAGTCGAGCCGTTGCGGCGGGAGCCCGACGGTGACGTCGCAGTCGGGGCCGCAGGTGCGGTAGACCAACACGTCCTCGTTGGGGCTGCCGTCGGGGCTGTCGGCCAGGCTGATCGCCGTGACGGGAACGCTCACGTCACCGTCGACGAGCATGTGGGCACGGTGCTGGGGATGGATCTCTGCCATGGTGATCTCTCTTCCTTCGCCGGCATGACCCGGTCAGGTTCGGACGGTCCGAGCGGCTCCAGCTCGATCTCAGCCCTCTGCCGAGGGCTCCCGTGGGATGCCCCAAACCCTAGACCCCACCCTTGGCGAAGCTCAACCGGGGTGGCAGGGTGTGCGCCATGACGATCCCGAACGTGCTCACCGTGGCGGGCTCCGACCCCAGCGGCGGCGCCGGCATCCAGGCCGACATGAAGACCTTCACCGCGGCAGGCTGCTTCGCCACCAGCGTCGTGACCGCCCTGACCGCGCAGAACACCCGCGGCGTCACCGGCGTGCTGCCCATCCCGGCCGACTTCGTCGACGAACAACTCACCACCCTGCTCGACGACGTGCGCATCGACGCGGTCAAGATCGGCATGCTCGGCTCGGCCGAGGTGGCGCGAGTGGTCGCACGCCACCTGCGCGAAGGGCTCGCGGGTGTCCCCGTCGTGCTCGACCCGGTGATGGTGTCCACCAGTGGCGACAGCCTGGCCGCCGAGGGGGTGCAGGAGGCGATCACCGAGCTGCTTCCCCTGGCCACGCTGGTGACGCCGAATCTGCCGGAGGCGGCGCAGCTGACCGGCACCGCCCAGGCTGGCGGCCTCGGCGCGATGGAGGCGCAGGGCCGCGCGCTGGTCGGGATGGGGGCGCGGGCGGCCCTGGTCAAGGGTGGCCACCTACCTGGGGAGGGACCGCTGACCGACCTGCTGGTCACCGCCGAGAACGTCCAGAAATTCACCGGCCGCCGGGTGGTGACCCGCAACACCCATGGCACCGGATGCACCCTGAGCTCGGCCCTGGCCTGCGGCCTGGCGCAGGCCGGCGACGACCCGGAGGCGCTCGCTAAGGCTGTCTGGCAGGCCCGTGAGTGGCTCACCCGGGCACTGGAGGATGCCGGCCAGCTGCAGGTCGGCAGTGGCGAGGGCCATGGCCCGCTCAACCACCTGGCTCCGTGGACGCCGCGAACCTGACAGGGCTTCAGGAGCCCCCGTCCGAGAAGACCCCAAGAGGCACCGAAGAAGCTCCTGAGACGGGCAAAGAATGGCTGAACAACAAGGAAACAGAGGCTTTTTCGGCCCTTCGCAGGGATATTCCTTGGAGCATGTCGGCACTCCTCGGTCTCGCCCTGCTCATCGCCATCAGCCTCGGCATCTTCACCCTCATCCCGATCCTGCTCGCACCGCTGGTGCTCGGCGGGGCGGCCCTGCTGCGTCGGGGGCCTGCTACCTGAGGATGATGCCCCGGGCCCTGTGGTGCTCCTGTGGTACCAGCGGAGTCCAGCCAACGAGCCGATGTTCCGCCGGTGGTCGGCGCGGGAGGCTTGGGGCATGGCAGAGATCCTCGGCATGGCAGCAGTCCTCGGCATCGCGGCCGTGGTGATCGCGATCCTGGCCCGGGTGGTGCTCGCCATCACCCGAGGCCCCGCCCCTGGCGGTCACGACGCGGAACCGGCCGATGTCCACGAGCTCCCCGCGGCCCACCCCAGCGACCGGATGGTCCGTCGCCACTACAACCTCGCCGCCTGACGAAGCACCTCGGCAGCAAGCAGCCTGCCCTCCCCAACAGGTTCGGGCTGCGATTGCGCACCCGAACACCCGTTGTGGTCATATTTCGGTATCTCCATCGATACCGAAATATGACCAAGATCCCTGCACTGGGCGCCGAGCGCCTCCCGTTGGGCCTGTCCCATTCAGGCCACGAAGCCCCGTCTGGAGGCCTACGAGTCGGCCTCGGTCATGCCGCTGCGCCAGTAGCCCGAGATGGAGCCCAACCTCTCCCGGGCCCGCCGACGGTGATCTCCTCGCCCGGCTGGGCAGTGGCGGCCAAGGCTCCCGCGAGTCCCTCCTCGCCATGGACGACGAAGTCCACCACCATGCGTCCGACCTCCGGGTCGTGGTGCACGGTGCCGGTGAGGGTCTGCTCGCCGAAGCGGATCTTGATGTAGGAGTCGATGTGGACCAACGGTCCCATGGCGCGCAGGTCCGCGCCCTCGGAGGTGAGGCGCACCATCTGCGGCGTGAGCTGCGGGCTTTCGACCACCTTGCGCGGTGGAAGGGGGAACGACGCTTCACCTCAGATTCCATGAGCCTAGGCCAACCCAACTCCCAGCCCAGGCGTGGGCTCCGCCCGTCACATGTCCTCCGGTGGACTCTCGGCACGGGAACTGTCCTCGCACCCGAGGTCACGGAAGTCCTTGGGCAGGGAGACCTGACCGGCCCGCATGGCACTGCGGCTCATCATGTGTGAGGCGACGGGCGTGGTGAGCAGCTGGAAGACCGCCACCAGCACGAGCATCCCCACGTCGAGACCGGAACGCATCCCCAAGCCGGTGCCCAGCAGCACCAACACCAGGCCCAGCACCTGCGGCTTGGTCGCCGTATGCATCCGGCTGAGCAGGTCGGGGAATCGGGCCAGCCCCACCGCCGCGCACAGGCACAGCAGGGAACCGGCCAGCAGCAAGAGCGCGCTGAACAGGTCGAGCAGCTGCCCGGTCATCGCCCATCCCTCCGTCGTGCCCCGCCCGGTGGGGCGGGGCAGCCTGGTGGACGTGCAGCTGCACCTGCACGATGACCTGCGACGCACCATCATCGCCGAGTTCACCTCGCTGGTGCCTGGCACGGTCGTCATCGACGTGCACCCCGAGACCAGCATCCTG
>NZ_JBHWOO010000204.1:0-12689 GCF_043424415.1 Luteococcus sp.
GCACTGCCGTCGTCGTCTGTCGGGTGAGGTGTCAGTCCTGGTCGCGGTGGCGCAGGACATCGCGGAGCGGGGGCACCTCGTTGCTGGGGTGCTCCATCTCCCAGTCGATGTCGCCGAGGTGCTCGACGTCGGCGAACTTCGTCTCCTGCTTGTAGACGAACTTGTTGATGGCGAAGGTGATGGCGCCCAGCACGGCGCCAACCAGCAGCAGCCAGGCGGCGACGATGTAGTCGTGGCTGGCGCGGCCGGACAGCGGGCTGGCGAGGAAGAAGGCGGTGAGGGCGCCCAGGATGGCCAAGATCGTCGGGGTCTTGAAGTGACCGGTGTCCTTGACGTCCTTGCGCAGCACCAGCACGGCGATGTTGACGATGGTGAACACGCACAGCAGCAGCAGGGCGGTGGTGCCACCCAGGGCGGTGAGGTTGCTGAACCAGACCAGGCCGAGCGCCAGGATGGTGGTGAAGATCACCGCGACCCAGGGGGTGCGGCCCTTGGCGCTCACCTTGCCCAGCGAGCGGGGCAGCACGCCCTCGTGGGCCAGGCCGTAGAGCAGGCGCGAGGCCATCAGCATGTTGAGCAGGGCGGTGTTGGAGACGGCGAACATCGTGATGCCGGCGAAGATGCCGGTCGGGAAGTTCGGGGCGCCGACCTGCAGCACCTGGAGCAGCGGCGTGGTGCCCTCACCGAGCTTGCTCGGGGCGACCAGCGAGACCGAGGTGATGGCGATCAGGACGTAGATGACGCCGGTCAGGCCCAGGCCCAGCAGCAAGATCTTCGGGAAGGTGCGCACCGGGTCCTTGGTCTCCTCGGCCATGTTCACGGCGTCCTCGAAGCCGACCATGGCGAAGAAGGCCAGGGCGGTGGCGGCGGTCACGGCGCTGAAGGCGGTCTTGCCCTCGGCGACGTTGACCTGGGTCAGGCGGCTGAAGTCGGCGCTGCCCTGGGTCATTGCCCAGATGCCGACGAAGATGACGATCAGCAGGCCGGACAGCTCGATGCAGGTGAGCACAACGTTGAGCTTCACCGACTCGGAGACGCCGCGCAGGTTGATCAGGGCGACCAGGATGAGGAAGCCGCCGGCGATCATCTTGAGGCCCATGCCGTGTTCGTCGAAGTCCCAGCCGAACATGGCGGCCATGTTGCCGGCGAAGGCCTTGGAGGCCGACGCCGAGGAGGTCAGGCCGGAGCACATGACGGTGAAGGCGACGATGAAGGTGAAGAAGTGGCTCTTGAACGCACGCTGCGTGTACAAGGCGGCACCCGCGGCCTGCGGGTACTTGGTGACGAGTTCGAGGTAGCTGAAGGCCGTCAGCAGGGCGACGAGGAAGGCGGCGAGGAAGGGCAGCCAGACGATGCCGCCCACCTGTGCGGCAACCTTGCCGGTGAGTGCGTAGACGCCGGTGCCCAGGATGTCGCCGACGATGAACAGCAGCAGCAGTCCGGGTCCAAGCACGCGCTTGAGGGAGGGCTCGGAGCCGCGTCCCTGCTCGGTGGTGTCGTTGGTGGTCATGCGCAAAGCTTCAGGGCTGGATACCCTCCCTGTCCAGCACCTGGAGCTTCCGATCAGGTCCGGGTTCTGGCGCCGAGTACCTCCACCAGGCGCCCGAGGTAGGCCTCACAAGCGGTGATCTGGTCCAGGGCGAGGAACTCGTCGGCCTTGTGGGCCTGGGCGATGTCACCGGGGCCGCAGACCACCGCGGGGATGCCACCGCGCCCGAACTGGCCCGCCTCGGTGGCATAGGCCTCCTTGTCCTCGCTCGGCAGGCCCCCGAGCTGTTCGGCCAGCTCAACCACCCAGGCGTCGGCGGGGGTGTCCAGGGCCGGGGCCTGGGCGTCGACGACCACCTCGACGTCGGCGGCGGGGTTCTCGGCCTTCATGCGGCTGCGCAGCTGGTCGCAGAAGGCGTGCAGCTCGGCGACCAGCTGGTCGAGGTCATTGCCGGGCACGGTGCGGCACTCGAGCACCAGCTGGGCCCGGCCGGGGACGATGTTGCCGGCGGTGCCGCCGGTGAACTGGTTGACCCCGCCGGTGGAGTGGCTGATCGGGTAGGCCTCATCGAAGGGGCCGTGCTGCTTCCATCCCTCTGCCACCTGGTTCCACCAGGCCACCAGTTCGGCGCCGTAGTGGATGGCGTTGACGCCGTGGGTGGTCAGCGAGCTGTGCGATTCGACGCCGGTGAAGGTGACGGTGACGTAGCAGACGGACTTGTGGGCGCGCACGATGCGCATGCTGGTGGGCTCCCCGACCAGGGCGGCGCGAGGTGCCAGTCCGAGCTGGTTGATCTGCTCGACGATCGCGTCGCCGCCGCGGCAGCCGACCTCCTCGTCGTAGCTGAGGGCGTAGTGGATCGGTTCGGCGAGCTCTGCGGCCACGAAGCGGGGCAGCAAGTGCAGGGCGATGCCGAGGTAGCCCTTCATGTCGGCGGTGCCGCGGCCGTACAGCAGGCCCTCGCGCACCTCGGGCTCGAAGGGCTCGCTCGACCACGGTTGGCCGTCGACGGGCACGACGTCGGTGTGCCCGCTGATCACGACGCCGCCGCGGGTGCAGCCGTCGGCGGCGGGCACGGTGGCCACCAGCCCCTTCTTGAGCCCGTCGGGAGAGTCGAACAGGTGGGGCTCGATGCCGTGGCGGCGGAACTCCTCGGCCACCAGGTCGATGACGCCCTGGTTGCTGCCGCGACTGGTGGAGTCGACGCGGCACAGCCGGCTGATCCACTCCAGGCTGGCCGGGCTGGCAGGCTGGGCGGGGCTGGCAGGCTGGGCGGGGCTGGCGGTCTGGCGCTGCTCGGGGCTCATGGCTCCCATTGTGCCGTGCAGCGCTGTTTCCCGGACCTCTCGCCCGCCATCGTCCACAGCCTCCGCGCTTGTCCACAGGTGGACCTCGTTCTCCACAGCCCCGGGGATCCGTCCCGAGGGGTGGTCCTGTGTGCGGCATGATGGACAGCGTGAGTGAACCGTCCCCCCTGCGCATCGGGGATGCCGAGCGTGACGACGCCGCCGAGCTGCTGCGCGAACACCTGTCCGCGGGTCGCCTGCGGCTGGACGAGTTCGACGAGCGCCTCGGCCAGGCGCTGGCCGCGCGCACCCAGCCGGAGCTGGACGCGCTGTTCACCGACCTGCCCGGGCGACGCCCCGGTCGGTCCTCGGCACCGGCCATCCCCACCCTTGATCCCATCGGCGCCGCCACCGAGAAGGTCCCCTCGCCAACCGGCGAGCAACCTGCCCCGGCGCAGGAGCGGCCGTGGTGGACCAGCTTCTGGATCTTTCCGGCCGCCATCGCGCTGGCGGCGGTGACCAGCGGCCGGATGGGGCCCCTGGTGGCACTGGCCGCCGTGTGGGTCTTCTGGCTGGGACCCACCATCGCGGCCGGCACGCAGTCCCGACAGCTGCCCGACCAGCAGCGCCGGGAACTGGACTGACATGGAGCTCCCCGAGCAGGTGCAGGCCATCTGCGAATCCTTCACCCACGCCCTCAACCACAGCGCCGAGGGCCTCCTGGAAGGTCTCTACCTGCGGGGATCGCTGTGTTGGGGGGAGTTCTTCACCAGCTCCGATGTGGACTACACCGCCGTGCTCTCGCGCCGTCCCCAGGCCGATGACCTGCGCGCCCTGGAGGCGGCCCACGCCCAGGTCTGGCTCGACTTCACCGACCACGACTTCGACGGCCACCACGTCGTCATCGAGGACCTGCAGCGCCCCGCGGACCAGTGCCCGCCGGTGCCGTGCACCCATGCCGGGAGCTTCGAGCCCGAGGGCCGCACCGACCTGAACCCGGTGGCCTGGCACGAGCTGGCCACCCGCGCCATCCGCGTCACCGGCCGCGACCCACGGGTGCTCGGCATCCACGCCCCGCACGAGGAGCTGGTGGCCTACTCCCGGGAGAACCTGGCCGCCTACTGGGCGCGCACCGCCCGCGAGCTGAAACTGGGCTGGCTGGTGATCGGCCGCCATGACGATGCCGTGGCCTGGTCGGCGCTGGGCGTGGCCCGCTTGCACCACCTGCTCGCCACCGGCGAGATGACCTCCAAGTCCGGGGCCGGGCGTTATGTGCAGACCACCCTTGACGAGCGCTGGCACAAGCTCGCTGCGGAGGCGCTGCGGATCCGCGAGGACCCGTCGGCCAGCAGCCACTACGGCTCGCTGTCCGAACGGGGCAAGGACCTGCGAGACTTCGTCGCCTGGGCCGTCGCGGACGGCGAGGCCCGGGCGCAGGAGGCACGGCATGGTTGAGATGGGCCCCGACGAGTTCGAGGAGCTGGCCGCCGAGGCGCTGGAGGAGATCCCCGACCAGCTGATGGAGCTCGTCGACAACTGCCTGCTGATCATCGAGGACGCCAACGAGCAGGACCCGACGATCCTGGGCCTGTACGAGGGTATCCCGCTGACCGAACGGGGCCACTCCTGCTCGGCAGTGCTGCCCGACCGCATCTTCATCTACCGCCTGCCCACGCTGCGCATGTGCCAGACCCGCGAACAGGTGGCCGACGAGGTGCTCACCACGGTCGTGCACGAAGTGGCCCACTTCTTCGGGATCGAGGACGGGCGTCTGCACGAGCTGGGCTGGGGTTGAGCTGGCGGGTGAGCGCCGCCCGTGACGGTGCGCTCGACGCGTGGCGCACGGTGTGGAAGGCACTGGTGGCCCAGCTCGTCTGAGCTGGGCCACCAGGGACTCTCACGTCATCGGCCGTCAGAAGCGGTTGTCGCCCTCGGCCTTGGTCTCGGCGGTGTCCTCGGTCTTCACGGCCCCGTAGAAGCCGCGGTCCTCGTCATCATTGGTCTCGGCGGCACGGCCGGGCTTCACCTCGGCCTCGGAGGAGTTGCCCGACTGCTCGGCGCGGGCGGCCTGACGCTCGATCGGGTCCTCGGCGACGGTCCCGGCGTCGATGTCGGAGCCCTGCTTGGCGGCCTGGTCGGCCTCGGTGCGCACGGCAGTTCCGGGCGTCACGGTCGACCCGCTCCTGGTCTCGGCCTTGTCGAGGACCGAGGCGATGACCTGCTTGATCTTGCTGACGACGCCGGTGGCCTTGCCCTGGGTCTTGGCGTCGATCAGCTCGGCGGCCTTGTCGACGGTGCTGTCGATCTTGGCGCGGTTCTTGTGCACCGCCTCGCTCGCCTTGGCCGCGGCCTCATCGGCGGCCAGGCGAGCCTTGGCGGTGGCCTCCTTGGCCTTCTCCTGGGCCTGGGCGGCCTTGTCGCTGTTGGCACCCTCGTTCAGCTTGGCCTTGGCCTGCTCGGTGCGCTCGGCGGCCTTGGCCTTGGCGGCATCGGCCTGCTCCTTGGCCCTGGCGGCGGCCTCGGCGGCCTTGGCCTTGGCCTGCTCGGCGTCGAAGTTCTTCTCGGTGCTGAAGTTCTGCTCGTTCGTCATCATCGCTCCTGATCTCGTCAGTGGGGGTCCTTGCTGGTTGGACCGCGACGGTGCATGTGGTCCTGCCCCGCCACGTGACCCGGGGCCTTCGGTTCCACGGTATTCGTGTCACCTCGTCGAGGGCCAGCCTTCCATCGACGCTGTGGGCGAACACTACTCCCACAAGCAGTGACATCGGGTGACAGGATGGGTGCATGAGCATCCCAGAGCGCTGGCGCGAGGCCGTCGTGCTGCAGGTCTATCCCCGCAGCTTCGCCGATTCCGACTCCGACGGGATCGGTGACCTGCCGGGCATCACCTCCCGCGCCGACCACCTGGCCTGGCTGGGCATCGACGCGGTCTGGCTCAGCCCCTTCTACCCCTCGGAGCTGGCCGACGGTGGCTATGACGTCGACGACCACCGCGCCGTCGACCCCCGCCTGGGCACCCTGGACGACTTCGACGAGATGGTCGCGGCGTTGCACGAGCGCCAGATCATGGTGATCGTCGACCTGGTGCCCAACCACACCTCGCACCGCCATGCCTGGTTCCAGCAGGCGCTGGCCGCCGGCCCCGGCTCCCCGGAGCGCGCCCGCTACGTCTTCCGCGACGGGGCCAACTGCGGCGGCGAGCCCCCGAACGACTGGCAGAGCCTGTTCGGCGGCTCGGCCTGGGAGCCGGTGGGCGACGGCCAGTGGTACCTGCACCTGTTCGCCGCCGAGCAGCCAGACCTGGACTGGGGCAATCCCGAGGTGCGCGAGGACTTCGAGCGGACACTGCGCTTCTGGGCCGACCGCGGTGTCGACGGTTTCCGCGTCGATGTCGCCCACTCGCTGGTCAAGGACCTCTCGGAGCCCTGGGAGCCGTGGGCCACGGTGCAGCATTTCGCCCGGCCCGACGGCTCGCACCCCTGGTTCGACCGCGAAGAACTCATGGAGGTCTACCGCGGCTGGCGGCGCGTCTTCGACTCCTATGACCCGCCCCGTTTCGCCGTGGCGGAAGCGGCCGTACTGCCCGAGCGTCGCTCCCGCTATGCCAGCCCCGAGACGCTGGGCCAGGCCTTCAACTTCTCGATGCAGGAGGCGGACTGGCGTGCCGACGACGTGCGCGAGGTCATCATGCAGGCCCTCGAGGAGGCGGAGCGCACCGGCGCCAGCACCACCTGGCTGCTGGGCTGCCACGACACACCCCGGGTGGCGAGCCGACTGGGGCTGCCCACCCCGCCCGAGCCGCGGGTCTTCACCGACGAGGCCTTCCCCGAGGAGCCGGCCTTCCGCCACGACACCCAGTGGCTGGCCCGCCAATGGCTGCTGGCCGACGGCGCCCACCCGCTGGTCGACGTCGAGCTGGGCCGGTCCCGCTCCCGTGCCGCCCTCATGGCCGAGCTGGCCCTGCCTGGCTGCACCTACATCTTCCAGGGCGACGAACTGGGCCTGCCCGAGGTGGCCGACCTGCCGCGTGAACTGCTCACCGACCCCTTGGCGACCCGCTCGTCGCGGGAGAAGGGGCGCGACGGTTGCCGGGTTCCCCTGCCGTGGACCCGGGAGCGCAGCGGCTCGCCGAGCTGGGGTGCGGGCGGTTCCAGTTTCGGCTTCGGCGGCGGCGGGGCGCACCTGCCGCAGCCGGAGGTCTTCGGGGAGCTCTCGGTGGAGGCACAGCTGGACGACGAGGACTCGATGCTGCACGTGGTGCGGCGCGCCATCGTGCTGCGCTCCCGGCTGCTGCCGCTGGTGTCCGCCGAGCCCTTGCGATGGCTGGCCGGCACCGACGAGTTGTTGCACTGGGCGCGGGGCGGCTGGCACTGCCTGACCAATTTCGGTGACCAGTCGGTGCCGCTGGACGACCCGTCGCTGGAGCGGCTGGGGTTGGGTGGTTGCCAGCTGCTGTTGGGCAGTGCGCCGGTCGAGCTGACCCTGCCGCCGTCGGCGACGGCCTGGTTCGCCACCGAGGAGCTGGCGGCTGCCGTGGCGCACGCAGACCAGGACGCTGGTCTCAGCGGACGGTGAAGCCGGTCAGGCCCTGGTGTGCTCCGGTGGCGACGTGCACCTGGTCGACGCCCGCCCAGCGGGGGCCCTGCCGGCACCACTCGACGAGTCGCTCGACGGCCTGCTGCCCGCCCTCGGCGTGCACCTCGACGGTGCCGTCGGGGCGGTTGCGGACCCAACCGTCGACCCCGAGCTGCTCGGCCTGCTGGGCGCAGCTCCAGCGGTAGCCGACTCCTTGCACCCTCCCTGTGACCACCAGGTCGACGGCGTGGCTCATGGCTTCATCCTTCCGTGGGTGGGGTTGGTGGCAGTGGCCTGTTCCCGGTGGAGTTCCACGACCTCGTGCAGGGCCTTCAGCACATAGGGCGGGTAGTCCATTCCTTGGCGGTCGGCCCACAGCACGGCCGCCTTGAAGCGGCCGGGCTCCTGCTGCTTGATCGGCTGGATGATGGTCTCGGAGATGGCCCGCTCCCCCAGCGCGTCGAGCTCCTTGGTGAGCGTGGAGTAGGCCAGCACGACCTGGCGTTCGGTGGAGGCCCCGGTGAGGTAGTAGAGCATCCTCGAGACGTCCTGCACCTGGGGGATGTGGGCCAGGGCGCCGAGCACCTTCACCTGCAGGCCCGCCTCGAGGTGGGGGGGGCGGTGGTGACCAGGCCGAGGTCTGCCTGGAGCTGGTCGAGGATGGCGCCGTGGGCGAGCTCCTGCGGGCCCCAGACCTCGGCATAGAAGAACTCGTCGACGGTGCTGGGATTGGGCAGGACTGCGAGCAGTTCGAGCAGGTTGCGCTCCACCTCGCGTTCGACATGGGCGAGGTAGTCGAGGGTGCCGGTGAAGCGTTCTCGCATGGCGCGGGGGTTGATGATCGTGCGGTCCACCCCAGCGAGGGCCAGCGGGGGGTGCTCGTCGCGCATCCGTTCGACGTGGCCATGGAGGCCCTGGCCGGTGACGCGTGCCATGTCACCATCCTAGGCGGGGCAGCTCGGGTCCAGAGGGCGTCTGACCAGGTGGAAATTCCTGCCTCACCAGCACTGATGGTGCCGTCCGGGCGCGAGCCAGGGGCGCCCACTCCGGGTGGAGTGGACGCCCCTGGCCCGTGCGACCCGTGCACACAGCGTCGCGGCGGTGCCGCGTGGATGTCAGGCCTGCTTGATGGCCGAGATCTCGAACTCGAGGGTGATCTTCTCGCTCACCAGCACGCCGCCGGTGTCGAGGGCCGCATTCCAGGTGAGGTCGAACTCACGACGGTTGACCTCGGTCTTGCCCTCGAAGCCGATGCGCTCGTTGCCGAAGGGGTCGGTGGCGGCACCGGTGAACTCGAAGGGGATCGTGACGCTCTTGGTGACGCTCTTGATGGTCAGGTCACCGGTGATCTCGACGGTGTCGGCGTCGACGGCCTGCACCTGGGTGGAGGCGAAGGTGATCTTCGGGAACTTCTCGACCTCGAAGAAGTCGCCGCTGGTGAGGTGGGCATCGCGGTCGGCATTGCGGGTGTCGATGCTGGCGACGTTGATGTCGACGGTCACGCTGCTGGCCGCCGGGTCCTGGCCGTTGACCTGGGCGGTGCCGCTGAAGTCGGTGAAGGAGCCGCGCACCTTGGTGATCATGGCGTGACGGGCCACGAAACCGAGGGTCGAGTGGGTGTTGTCGAGGATGTAGGTGCCCTGGAGGTTCTTCATGTCAGTCATGTCTTCTCCCTGGATTGCTGCTGTGTGGATTGCTGCTGTGGCTGGAGCGGTGTGGCCCCGCCCCAGAAGTTCGAGGTGCCGGTCGCCGGGGGGCCGACCAACTGGTTCCCAGCCTAGCCCAGTTTTGGTTGAAATTTCAACCCATCTTCGGGGAGTCAACCCCGAAAGGCATCCCAAGAAGATGAACGCCCTTGCCAGACCGTTCCTGAAGATCCGCGCCACGCCCCCACGTCCCCCTCCACGACGCGGCACGGCCGACCACCTACAGTGACTCCAGACCCACCCGCCCCGAAAGGCTCCCATGACCGCCCAGCAATGCCAGCCCACCCGCCGTGGACCGCTCGGCGCCCTGCTCTGCCTCTCGGTGCTGGGGGCACTCCTGCTCGGCTCCGCGACGCCCCAAGGGGTGCCCGCCGAAGCCGCACCCCGACCCGACACGCGCTGGATCGTGCGCACCACCAGCAATGACAGCCTGGCCCGGGCGCAGACGCGCGCCGCTGCGAGCGACCATCGGATCCACCACCGCTTCACCAGGGTGTTCCCGGGCATGACGGTCACCATGGACGAGGCTTCCGCCGCGAAGCTGCGTGCGCTGCCCGGCGTCGTCTCGGTCACCCCCGACACCCGCATCCACGCCGCGGGCACCCAGAACAACCCGCCCATCGGCCTGGACCGGATCGACCAGGCAAGCCCCCGACCCAGCCGCAGCTTCAGCGCAGTGCACACCGGCGCTGGCGTGACGGCCTATGTGCTCGACTCGGGGCTCAACCTGTCGCACGCCGACTTCACCGGACGCGTCACCCAGGGCCCCAACTACGAGGAGCCCGGCACCCCGCCGACGGACTGCGCCGGTCATGGCACCCACGTCGCCGCCACCCTGGCAGGTACCCGGTTCGGGGTGGCCAAGCAGGCCACCATCGTGCCGGTCAAGGTGCTCGACTGCAGCGGCGGGGGCTTCACCAGCAACATGATCGCCGCCCTCGACTGGGCTGTGGGAGACCACCGGGCCGGCACCCCCGCCGTGCTCAACATGAGCGTCGGGGGCGCGACGAACAACGAGATGACCGCCGCGGTGAAGGCCGCAGTGGCCGACGGCATCACCGTGGTCGCGGCTGCCGGCAATGCCGAGCAAGGCATGCCAACCGTCGATGCCTGCACCATCAGCCCCGCCAGCACCCCGGAGGCCATCACCGTGGCCAATGCCTCCGTCGACAACCGCCAGGCCGCCGACTCCAACCACGGACGCTGTGTGGACCTCTACGCTCCGGGCGTCGGTATCCGTTCGGCCTGGATCGGCAGCAACAGCGCCACCATGGTGGATTCCGGAACCTCCATGGCGGCCCCACACGTCGCGGGAGCAGCAGCCTTGGTGCTGCAGGCCCGTCCCGCCTGGACCCCGGCGCAGGTGAGCAACCAGTTGCTCACCCAGTCACAGAAGAATGTGGTGATCAAGGCCTCCTCCGGCACCCCCAACCGAATGCTCCAGAGCGTCGGCAGCATCACTCCTGCCCGCTGATCCCGCGGCGGGAGCCGTGGTGGAGACGTATTTCACACCGGCCCCTCTCGCGGTATCGTGTGCCCATCTGCTGGCAACGAGCGCCAGACCGTTCGCCTCACCACCAGCACTTGACCACTCTGTCGAGGCGTTCCGCCTCGGTTCAAGGAGGAACTGCACATGACCAACGCCACCTTCACCGTCGGCGAGAAGTCCGTCGACCTGCCCTTCGTCAAGGCGACGCAGGGCAACGATGGCCACGACATCGTCAAGCTGCTGGCCGGCACCGGCGACACCACCTACGACCAGGGCTTCTCGAGCACCGCCTCGTGCAAGTCGGCGATCACCTTCATCGACGGTGACAAGGGCATCCTGCAGTACCGCGGCTACCCGATCGAGCAGCTGGCCGCGCAGTCCAGCTTCCTCGAGGTCGCCTACCTCGTCATCTACGGTGAGCTCCCCACGGCCGACCAGCTGGCCACCTTCGAGCACCGCATCACCCAGAACATGATCATCGACGAGCGGATGCGCGACTTCTTCCGTTGCTTCCCCCGTCGCAGCCACCCGATGCCCGTGCTCGCCGCCGGCATCATGGGCCTGAGCACCTTCAACTCCGAGACCACCGACCTGACGCCGGAGGCCATCGAGGAGGCGACGATCCGCCTGCTCGCCAAGGTGCCGACGCTGGCCGCCTATGGCTACAAGAACTCCATCGGCAAGCCCACGCTCTACCCCGACTACTCGCTCAGCTACGTCGAGAACTTCGAGCGCATGAGCTTCGGCAGCCCGGCCGAGCCCTACCAGATCGATGACGCCATCACCCGCGCCCTCGAGGTGCTGCTGATCCTGCACGCCGACCACGAGCAGAACTGCTCCACCTCCACCGTGCGCCTGGTCGGCTCCTCGCAGGCCAACATCTACGCCTCGGTCGCCTCCGGCGTGAATGCCCTGTCCGGCCCGCTGCACGGCGGCGCCAACCAGTCCGTGCTGGAGATGCTGCAGCAGATCAAGGACTCGGGCATGAGCGTCCAGGAGTTCGTCACCAAGGTGAAGAACAAGGAGTCCGGCATCAAGCTCATGGGCTTCGGACACCGCATCTACAAGAACTACGACCCGCGCGCCGCGCTGATCAAGAAGCATGCCGACGAGGTGCTCAAGCTCAAGGAGGGTCGCCGCGACCTGCTGGACATTGCCCAGGAGCTCGAGCAGACCGCCCTCGAGGACGACTACTTCCAGTCGCGCAAGCTGTACCCGAATGTGGACTTCTACTCGGGCCTGATCTACGAGGCCATGGGCTTCCCGGTCAACATGTTCACCGTGCTGTTCGCCATCGGCCGCCTGCCCGGCTGGATCGCCCAGTGGCGCGAGCAGCAGGCCGATCCGGCCACGAAGATCGGCCGCCCGCGCCAGGTCTACGTCGGCCAGACCGAGCGCAACTTCGTGCCGATGGACCAGCGCTGACCGGTTCGTCACGCACAGCACTGACAGGGGTCCTGCCTTCGGGCAGGGCCCCTGTCGGCCGTTCTGCCGACGGCGATAGGCCCTTCCCGTGATGGGTGTGGCCTCGCAGACTGGAGCCATGACCCAGTTCACGCAGCAAGAGATCGAGACCATCCGCAACGGTGCCATGGGAGCGATTGCCCTGGTGTCGCAGGCTGAGCCGGGCTTCCTCGCCACCTTCAAGGAGTCGATGGCCGCCTCCAAGGCTCTGGCCGGGGCCCCCGAGGAGTTCATCCAGGTGATGAAGAGCGGCATCTCGCTGCCGCCCGCCGCCGGCAACAGGGCCGAGATGGAGGACAGGCTCATCGAGAACCTGCGCCAGGCCGTCGGAGCCGCCAGCAAGGACCCAGCCACCCTGGACGCGCTCAAGAACTACGTGAGCGCCGCAACCCAGCAGGTGGCCGAGGCCGCCAAGGGAGTCTCCCCGGGGGAGTCCGCCATGATGGAGCGCATCCACGGCGTGCTGCAGCAGGACCCGGCCGAGGCCGGGGTCGTCGCCGGCGAGGGGCTCGGCAGCCCCGAGCACGCCGCCGCACCGCAGGCGACCGCCGCCGAGGCGCAGCAGTCGACGCCTCCCACCACGCAGCCCGGCCAGCCCCTGCAGCAGGACCATCCGCAGGCCTGATCCACACCGCACCTGAGCCACGACACACGGGAGGGCCCGGTCCATCTGGAACTGG
>NZ_JBHWOO010000205.1:0-26612 GCF_043424415.1 Luteococcus sp.
GTAGTGGTCGATGCGGAAGATCGACTCGGCCGGGAAGACGCTGCCCAGCACGTCGTTGAGCTCGCGGGCACTCTCGAGGTCGTGGCCGAAGGGCTTCTCGATGATCACCCGGCTCCAGGAGCCATTGCGGGCCTCGGCCAGGCCGTGGCGTCGCAGCTTGCCCACCACCGAGTCGAAGCTGCCCGGGGGGATCGAGAGGTAGAAGGCGTGGTTGCCGCCGGTGCCCTCGCTCTCGCGCAGGTCGGCCAGGGTCTGCTTGAGCCCGGCGAAGCCCTCGTCGCCGGAGAAGTCGCCCTTCACGAAGCGGATGCCGCGGCGCAGTTGCTCCCAGACCTCGGTGCGGAAGGGGGTGCGGGCGTGCTGCTTGACCGCCTCGAGCACCACTTCGGAGAAGGAGTCGTCGTCCCAGTCGCGCCGGGCATAGCCGACCAGCGCGAAACCGGGCGGCAGCAGGCCGCGATTGGCCAGGTCGTAGACGGCCGGCAACAGCTTCTTGCCGGCGAGGTCTCCGGTGACGCCGAAGATCACCAGGGCGCAGGGGCCGGCGATGCGGGGAAGGCGCCGGTCGCGTGGGTCGCGGAGGGGATTGATGCGTTCGTCGTCGCGCACGGGGGCTCCTGTCGGGTCTGTGTGGAGTGGGGACACAGGACGGCCCGGACCGGCACCGCCTGCCGGCCCGGGCCGTCGAGGTGAAGCTGGTCAGGCCTTTGCGGCCTCCACTGCTGCCCCTACGGTACCCACAAGCTCCTCCCAGGAGGTCACGAACTTGAACACGCCCTCCTCCTCGAGCTGGGTGACCACGTCATCCATGTCGATCCCGACCGATGCCAGGGCCCCCATGGTCTCGACGGCCTCGTCGATGGCCTCGGTGATGGTGTCACCATCCGTCTCGCCGTGGTCGGCGAAGGCTTCCATGGTCTTCTCGGGCATTGTGTTGACGCAGTCCTCGGCCACCAGGCCGGAGACGTACATGGTGTCGGGATGGGCGGGGTCCTTGACGCCGGTGGAGGCCCACAGCGGACGCTGTGGGTGCGCCCCGCGCAGCTTGAGGCGACCCCAGCGCTCGGAGGTCATCACCTCGAGCCAGGCGGCGTAGGCGATGCGGGCATTGGCCAGCGCGGCCCGTCCCTTGAGCGCGCGGGCCTCATCGGTGCCGATCTCGTCGAGGCGCTTGTCCACCTCGGAGTCGACCCGGGAGACGAAGAAGCTGGCCACCGAGTGGATCTCGTCGATGTCCAGGCCGGCCTCCAGGGCATCCTCGAGGCCCGACATCCAGGCGTCCATCACGTCGCGGTAGCGCTCGATGGAGAAGATCAGGGTCACGTTGACGCTGATGCCCTGGCCGATCACGCGACGGATGGCCTCCAGCCCCGGGACGGTGGCCGGGATCTTGACCAGCACATTGGAGCGGTCGACCTTCTCGAAGAGCTCCACGGCCTGCTCGACGGTGGCCTCGGCATCCATCGCCAGGTCGGGGGCCACCTCGATCGAGACCCGGCCATCGACCCCGTCGGTCTCTTCGTTGAGGTCGCTGAACAGGTCGCACGCATCGGCCACGTCGGTGGTGGTGAGCTCCCGGATGGCGTCCTCGGCGTCGAGTTCGGGATTGGCGGCGACGAGCTCGGCGAGCTGCTCGGCATAGGACTCGCTGTCGCCCAGGGCGGTGGCGAAGATGCTGGGATTGGTGGTGACACCGGTGACCGACTTCTGCTCGATCATCTCGGCCAGGCTTCCGCTGGTCAGCCGGCTGCGGGAGAGGTCGTCCAGCCAGATGGACACGCCGGCCTCGGCCAGCTTCTCGAGTCGCTCGTTCACGCTTCCTCCTGGAAACTCGTGGGGATCATTGCGCCACCCTCGACGCTAGTCGGCCCGCGGTGTGCGGCCAACAGGTGGACGCGTGTTGCCTGCCTTGGCACGAAATCGGTTTTGGGCCGAAGTCGACGTAGACTCTGCCGAGTTGACCCCGCCCGTCTGGGCCGGGGCGGGCAAGCTGGCCGTCGCCGCGCCCGGGGGAGGAATGAGTTTCGTGACCACGCACCACACCGCCGATCGGCGCACCTTCGGCGACGGCGCGACCAGCGACCCGGCACTCGACAGCGCGGATCGCCCGGCCACCACCGGTGACGTGGTCAAGGCCTATGTGGCCCTGACCAAGCCCCGCATCATCGAGCTGCTGCTCACCACCACGCTGCCGGTGATGTTCCTGGCTGCCAGGGGCGTGCCCCACTTGGGCGTGGCCTTCTGGACGATGATGGGCGGCATGCTCAGCGCGGGCAGCGCCAATGCCTTCAACTGCATCCTGGACGCCGACATCGACGAGAAGATGCGCCGCACGCGCCGCCGGCCGATGCCCCGCCACCAAGTGTCAACCCGCAATGCCTGGATCTTTGCGATCGTCCTGGCGATCGTCTCGACGCTGGTACTCGGCCTGGGAGCGAACTGGCTCTCGGCGGGACTGGCGCTGGCGGCCAACGCCTTCTACGTCTTCGTCTACACGCTCTGGCTGAAGCGCCGCACCAGCCAGAACATCGTGTGGGGTGGCATCGCCGGCTGCTTCCCGCCCCTGATCGGCTGGACCGCGATCACCGGCCGGGTCGACTGGGAACCGCTGATCCTTTTCCTGGTGGTCTTCTTCTGGACCCCGCCCCACACCTGGGCCATGGCCTTCCGTTACCGCGAGGACTATGCCGCGGCCGAGGTGCCGATGCTGCCCGTGGTGATGGATGCCGTGGGGGTGGCCCGTCGCATCATGGCCTACACGATTGCCACAGTGGCCACCACGCTGGCGCTGTGGCCGGTGGCGCACACCGGTTGGCTCTACCCGGCGGTGGCGGCCGCCTCGGGTGCCTGGTTCATCTGGGAGGCCTGGCAGTTGCTGGCACGTGCCAAGCAGGGCAAGCGTGACTCGGAGCTCAAGGCGATGCGCCTGTTCCACTTCTCCAACAGCTACATTGCGGTCCTCTTCCTGGCTATCGCGATCGACCCGCTGATCTTCTGATCCACCTGATCTTCTGACCCCGTGGCGTCGTCGGCCGCCTGCCGGAGGTACTTGTCCACGGGAGAGGAGGACAGCATGTATGCAGCACTCGTCACGGGGGTGGGGCGTCGCCGGGGGATTGGGGCCGCCATTGCCCGCAGGCTGGCCCACGATGGCTGGAACCTCGCCCTGGGCTACCACGCTGACTACGACCGGCGCGTGATGCGTGAGGATTCCGACGTAGAACTGCTCGCGGAGGAGTTGCGTTCCCGGGGCGTCGAGGTCGCCCTGCTCCCAGGAGACCTGGCAGAGCCGGAGGTGCCTGCAAGACTGGTCGAGCGGGCCGAGGCAGAACTGGGAGTGCTGTCAGCCCTGGTGATGAGCCACTGCGAGAGCGTGGACTCGGACTACTTCAGCACCACCGTCGAGAGCTTCGACCGGCACTACGCCGTGAACGTTCGGGCACCGTGGCTTCTCACCCGCGCTTTTGCCGCGCAGGTCGGCCCCGACGGCGGCTCCGTGGTGGCGCTGACCAGTGACCACGTGGCCTTCAACCTGCCCTATGGCGTCACCAAGGGGGCACTGGACCGGCTCGTCATCGCCGGGGCCACCGAGCTGGCCCAGCGAGGGGTGCGCTGCAATGTCGTCAACCCCGGGCCGATCGACACCGGCTGGATGGACGCCGAGACCCGGAGGAAACTCAGCGCCATGACGCCCGGTGGGCAGCTGGGAAGTCCCCAGACTGCTGCCAACCTCGTGGCGTGGTTGCTCTCCGAACAGGGACGCTGGATCAATGGCCAGCGCCTGTACAGCGACGGCGGTTTCAACCCCTCCAGGGGGTGAGCGGCGGGGCAGTCAGGCCGGCAGGCCGCTGCGGGTGCCGTAGTAGAGCCAGCTCGCCGCCGTGGTCACCAGGCCGATGCCGAGCATGTGGCAGATCACCAGACCCAGTGGGAGGCCGTTGAAGTACTGGGCGTAGCCGATGGCACCCTGCAGCAGCTCGGCGGCCAGCAGCCAGGCCACCATGTTGCGAAGGCGCACGTTCTGGGTCCTGACGGCCAGCGCCAGCAGGCCGATGGTGAAGCCGACGACGGCCCAGATGGTCCAGGCGTGGGCCTTGGCCATGGTCTCGATGTCCAGGTTGTTACGTGCCACGCCGTTGTCGCCGGAATGGGGTCCGGCCCCGGTGACCACGGTGCCGAGCCACAGGCCGAACATCAGCAGCCAGAAGGTGATCACGACCAGACGTCGGTGCAACGGCTCCACCACGACCGGATTCCCGTCACCGCTGAGCTGCACCAGCTTCACGCACCAGGCGATCAGCATCACCGACAGCAGCAGGTGGAGTGCCACCACCCACGGGTTCAGGTGGGTGAGCACGGTGATGCCGCCGATCACGCCCTGGAAGGGAATGCCGAGCAGGATGAGCAGCGCGAGCGTGCGCTCGCGCTGCGGTGCGCCGGAACGGATGGCCGTGACGAAGGTGGCGATGGCGATGGCCAGCAGCACGAAGGTGAGGGTGCGGTTGCCGAACTCTACATAGGAGTGCCAGCCGAGCGCGGGGTGGGCGGTGTAGCTGTCCTCGCTGCACTTGGGCCAGGTGTCACAGCCCAGGCCGGAGCCGGTCAGCCGCACCACCGCGCCGGTGACGATGATGCCGATGTTGGCCACCAGGTTGGCGATCGTCCAGCGGCGCAGGGCCGTGCGGGTGCCGAAGGGCCCACCTTTCTCGGCAACGGGTGAACTGGGGGCTAGGACGTCCATCGGAAGGCCTTTCGCGCGATGAGGTGGGCCATGACGGCCCAGATGACCAGGACCAGGAGGGAGTACCAGGTGACGCCGCCGGTGGTCCAGTGCCGCAGCACCTCACCGAGTGCCCCTGTCGGGAGCGAGGCGATCACCGGCTGCAGGGCGTGGGGGAAGGAACTGACCGGCCACATGATGCCGCCGGCCACCAGGCCCACGAGGTAGAAGATGTTGGCGAAGGCCAAGGTGGCCTCGGCCCGCAACAGCCCGGCCATCGCGAGTGCCAGGTTGGCGAAGACGAACATGGCCAGCGGCACCGAGACGAGCATGATCGGCCACTGCCACGGTGAGGGGTGGATGTGCCAGCCCAGCGCCTGGGCGACGGCGCCGAGCAGCAGGAACTGGCCCGTGGCGATCATGGCGATGCCGACGGCCTTGCCGGCGAGCAGCCCGCCGTGGCCCAAGGGGGTGGCTGAGAGCCGCTCCAGCACGCCGTAGCGGCGCTCGAAGGCCGTAGCGATCGCCAGCGAGGTGAAGCAGGAGCTCCACACGGCCAGGGCCATCACATTCGGGGCGATGTGCTCCGCGGTGATGCCATAGCGCCCCCGGGCGAAGTGCCCGAACAAGAGTAGCCCCAGCGGGATCAGCAGGGCGACCATCAGCTGTTCCCCATTGCGCAGGATCAGCTTCGCCTCGGTGAGGGCATGGTTGAGCACCATCCGGGAAGGCTGTGCGGGGGCGCTGCCCGGGGTGAAGTCCAGGGCGGTCTCCAAGGGCTTGTCGGTGATCATCGGCGTCTCCTCCGTCCGCGACCCTCGGGCGTCCCGACGCGTGCGGTGGTGTTGAGCAGGAAGACATCCTCGAGGGGAGCCTCCCGGGTGAGTTCGGTGACGGTCCCGCTGACCACGACCCTTCCCTGGTCCACCATCCAGACATGGTCGGCCAGCCGTGCAGCCTCGTCCATCGCGTGGGTGGTGAGCAGTACGGCGACGCCGTGGTCGCGCAGGGTGCGGATCACCTGCCAGGTGTGCCGGCGCACGTGCGGGTCCATGCCGGCGGTGGGCTCGTCGAGGAAGACCAGGTCGGGCCGGCCCACCAGCGCACCAGCAAGGTTGACGCTCTGCTGCTGCCCGCCCGAGAGGCGACGGTAGGGGGTGCGGCGGAAGTCGTTGATGCCCAGCAGCTCGATCAGCTCGTCGACGGGCTGCGGGTTGGCATAGAGCCCCGCGAGGTAGTGCAGCAGCTCCTCGGCGCCGATCCCGCTCCACGCACCGGTCGACTGCGGCATCAGCCCGATGCGGGAGGCAGCCTCGGGGCTTCCGGCGGCATGGCCAAGCACCCGGATCTGACCAGCTTCGGGGGCCACCAAACCGGTACAGCAGCGGATCATCGTCGTCTTGCCGGCCCCATTGGGCCCGAGGACGGCGGTGATCTGACCGCGCGCGGCCCGCAGGCTCAGGCCCTGCAGTGCCTGGGTGTGACCGAAGGAGACGACGACATCACTCAGTTCGAGCGCAGGCCTCTCCCCGGCAGTGTCTTGGCTTTGGATCACCGCTGCAGTCTAGACCTCAGCCCTCGGCCAGCCGGTCGACGATGAGTTCCTTGAGGGCGCTCACGTCCTTGGGCAGCTCGACGACGTGGCGCGGCAGCTCCATGATGCCGGAGAAGGCGGCCGGCATCTCCGGTTCGCGGCCCAGCGCCTCGGTGATGGTGGCAGAGAACTTCACCGGCAGGGCCGTCTCCAGGACGATGACGGGAGCCTCGAGGCTTCCTGCCCCCAGCGCGCGGCGGGCCACCGTCACCCCGTCGGCGGTGTGCGGGTCGACGACCACCTGGTCGTCCTCCCAGACCTCGCGGATGGTGGCGACTCGGTCGGCATGGGTCGAGGAGCCGGACAGGAAACCGAAGTCCTCGGCCAGCGACTGGAACTCGGGCGTGCCCGACAGGTCGAAGGAGCCCTCGCGTACCAGCTCCTCGGCGAAGAGCTGGTGGGTGCGCTCGGCGTCGCGGCCCAGCAGGTCGAAGACGAAGCGCTCGAAGTTGCTGGCCTTGCTGATGTCCATGCTCGGGCTGGAGGTCTCGTGGGTCTCGGCGGAGGTGCGCACCCGGTAGACGCCGGTGCGGAAGAATTCGTCGAGCACATTGTTCTCGTTGGTGGCCAGCACGAGGCGGTCGATCGGCAGCCCCATCTGGCGCGCGACGTGGCCGGCGCAGATGTTGCCGAAGTTGCCGCTGGGGACGCAGAAACTGACGCGCTGGTCGTCGCGCTCGCTCACCTGGACCCAGGCGGCGACGTAGTAGACCACCTGGGCCACCAGGCGCGCCCAGTTGATCGAGTTCACGGCCCCGATCGAGTGCTTGGTCTTGAAGGCGAGGTCATTGCTGACGGCCTTGACGAGGTCCTGGCAGTCGTCGAAGACGCCGTCGACGGCAATGTTGACGATCGACGGGTCGTCCAGGCTGAACATCTGGGCCTGCTGGAAGGGGGTCATGCGCCCGGCGGGGGTGAGCATGAAGACCCGCACGTGCTCGCGGCCCCGCATCGCGTACTCGGCAGCCGATCCAGTGTCGCCGCTGGTGGCGCCCAGGATGTTCAGCTCGCGGCCGCGACGGCCGAGCTCGTACTCGAAGAGCTGGCCCAGCAGCTGCATCGCCATGTCCTTGAAGGCGGCGGTGGGGCCATTGGACAGGTGGGTGATCCACAGCCCGTCGCCCAGCTGGCTGACCGGCACGACCTCCTCGGTGCCGAAGACCTCGCGGTTCCAGGCGCGCTCGCAGATGCCGCGCAGGTCGTCGGCGGGGATGTCGTCGATGAACTCCGACAGGAGCGTGAAGCCCAGGCCGGCATAGCCGTCGCGGTGCCATACCTGGTGCAGCTCTCCCAGACGGTCGCCGATCTGCGGGTAGCTCTCGGGCAGGTAGAGGCCACCGTCGGGGGCCAGGCCCTCGAGCAGGATCTCGCAGAAGGGACGCGACGTGGACGTGGACCGGGTGGAGATGTAGCGCACGCGCCAACCCTAGCTGCGCGGCGTCGTCGGGCTGGGGACATCCCAGAGCGTGGGTGACGACGCATGAAGCAACGGGAGGCCGGCAGGCAAGGCCCGGGTGACCAATCGTGTGAATGTCAACCAGGGGTTGACATGACTGGGGTTGGCGGGGAGGGTGGTCACATGAACCCGATGCAGACCTCCGTGGCCGTCATGGCCGTCCTCACCGTCCTGTTCTGCCGGCCCTTCCAGGGGCAGCTCTCCCTCACGGCCGTGCTGGTGGCCCTCGTCGCAGCCCTCGCCCTCGTGCTGGGCGCCTGGTGCGCCCCGGCGACGGGCAGGCCATTCGCCCTCTCCGGCGACGCGGCCTGGCGTCGCGCCAAGAATGTCCAGCTGGTGGTGGGGGCAGTGGTCGCCTACGCCGCGCTGCTGCTGTTCACCGACATGCCGGGAATGGCCGCCATCTGGGGGATCTTCGCCGCCCTGGGCGCAGGCGCCCTGATGCCCGGTGCCTCGCCGACGCAGTCCGCGGAGGACCCCACGACGGGTGGCAGACTGGACTGATGGATTCACTCGACGCCATCGCGCAGGCCCTGGACCGGCTCTCACAGGCCGAACAGGAGCTGCACGACAGCGTCCGTCGGGCGCGCTCCCAGGGACGTACCTGGCAGGAGGTGGCCGACGTGCTCGGCGTGACCCGTCAGGCCGCCTTCAAGCGTTTCGGTCACCCGACCGACCCCGAGACCGGCGATGCCCTGGAGATCGTCCCCCCTGTCGACCTCCCCTCCCTCACCCGCGAGGCGGCGGCTGACCTCGGCGCCGGTGACTTCGGGCGCCTGCGCTCCCGGATGACCCAGGCCTGTTCCCGCCAGCTCACCGCCCGCGTGGTGTCGAGCGTCTGGAGCGATGTGCTCGGCAGCTACGGAGATCCGGTAGCCATCGGCAGTGTGGGCTGCCATGGCCCGGCGGGGGAGCGCCTGCCCGAAGGGCCGGTGCGGGCTCCCGCCGTGGGGCGGGCAGAACTGGTGCACGAGCACGGCGAGCTGGTGCTCAAGGTGCAGGTGAACCGCAACGGGCGGATCACCGGTCTGGTGATCCGCCCGTCCTCGGCGCCGGAGGCGTGGCCCCTGTGAAGTGGCCCCTGTGAGGCCCCAGGGGGTGATGGCTACTTCACCGCACCGGCCGTCAGGCCGCTGACGATGTACTTCTGCAGCCACAGGAAGAGCACCATCACGGGGATGGCGGCCAGCACGGCTCCGGCGGAGAAGATCGGCCAGTAGGTGTTGTTCTCCGTCGAGACGTACTGGTACAGGCCGATGGCCAGGGTGGACTTCGACGAGTCATTGCCCAGCACCACCGAGGCGATCACGAACTCGGTGAAGGTGCCGTTGAAGCTCAGCAGCGCCACCACGGCGAGGATCGGTGCCACCAGGCGCAGGATGATGGTGAAGAAGATGCGCGCGTGGCCGGCGCCGTCCACGCGGGCCGCCTCGTCGAGCGAGGCGGGGACCGTGTTGAAGAAGCCGTACATCAGGTAGGTGTTCGTGCCCAGGGCGCCACCCAGGTAGACCAGGATCAGTGCCAGGCGGGAGCCGACGCCGATCTGGGGGAAGACATCGCCCAGGTTGGTGAGCAGCAGGAAGATCGCCACCACGGTGAGCAGGGCCGGGAACATCTGCACCAGCAACAGCGCCATCAGGCCGGGGCGGCGGCCCTTGAAGCGCATCCGGCTGAAGGCATACGCGGCGCAGGCGCCGATCAGCACGGTGCCGATGGCCGAGACCGCCGCGATGACGATGGTGTTGACGTACCACTTCATGTACGGACGGCTGGTGTCGGCCAGCAGCTTGCGGTAGTTGTCCAGACTGACGGCGTCGAAGAGCTTGTTCGAGCCGGTCAGGGTGCCGGACGGGTTCAGCGAGGCCGACAGGACGTAGACCAGCGGGAAGGCGGAGAAGACGACGGCGAGCAGCCCGATGACGTGGCGCCAGCCGATCACCGCCATCCACTTGCCGAAGCCCATCTTGGGCTGGGGCGGCAGTGTGATGTGGCTGCCGTCGTGGGCCTGCAGGGTGCGTCCGACCTCGGCCGGTCCGTCGACGCGCGAGTTCTCGAGTGGGGTGGACATCAGTTCAGGTTCTCCAGGGTCTTGGTCTGGCGGAAGGCGAGGTAGGAGATCCCGCCGATCAGGAAGAAGATGATGATGCTGAAGGCGCTGGCCAGGCCGTAGTCATGGTTGCCTCCGGCGAAGCCGGCCACCTTGAAGACCATCGAGATCAGCAGGTCGGTGTGGCCTGCGGTCAGCGAGGTGCCCTGGAACTGCGGGCCGCCATTGGTGAGCAGGAAGATCAGCACGAAGTTGTTGAAGTTGAAGGCGAAGGAGCTGATCAGCAGCGGCGCCAGGGGCACCATCAGCAGCGGCAGCTTGATCTGGCGGAAGGTCTGCCAGGGGCTCGCGCCGTCCATCCGGGCCGCCTCGAGGACGTCGTCGGGGATGGACTGCAGGGCGCCGGTGGCCACCAGGAACATGTAGGGGAAGCCCAGCCACAGGTTCACCAGCAGCACGGACACCTTGGCCCAGACCGGGTCGGTCAGCCACGGGATGCGGGCCCCGCTGAGCAGCACCTCATTGATGAAACCGAACTCCTGGTTGAACAGGCCCGCCCAGACCAGTGCCGACAGGAAGCCGGGGAAGGCATAGGGCAGGATCATCGCGACGCGGTAGACCTTCTGGCCACGCATCCGGGGCTCGTTGAACATGATCGCCAGGAACAGGCCCAGGGCGAAGGTGGTGGCGACGCTGAGGAAGGCGAAGGCGAAGGTCCAGGCCGTCACCTTGAGGAAGGGCCCGCGGATGTCGGGATTGGTGAAGGCACGCGTGAAGTTCTCGAAGCCGACGCCCACCTTCCAGCCCGGTTCGATGCGCTGGCCGTCGGCGCTGACGAAGGAGCCCTTGCCGGAGTCGGAGTAGACGGTGCCCTTGGCGTCGGTGAAGGTGTCCTTGGCCTGGTCATAGCTGAGCGTCGACTTGTACTCGAAGGCCCTGGTGCCGGTGGTGGTGCGGATGAAGCCCGAGTTCGGGTCCTCGTCCATCTTGGCCTTGAAGGCCCCGATCTCCTTGGAGCGCTGGGTGATGTCGGAGAAGCTCAGCACCTGGTAGCCGGGGGCCTCCTTGATGCCGCCGATGCTGGTGACCTGCACGCCCTCGACGGGGGCCAGCACGCCGCCGTCCGGGGCGGCCTTGACTTGCTTGGTGGCCGGGTCGACCACCAGCAGCTCGAGCTTGCCGTCCTTGAGGGCCACGGCCGAGGTGTAGGTGGGCGAGTCGGGCACGCGGGCGGTGTTGTTGGCCTGGATCGCGCTGATCGCGTCCGATTTCGACGAGTTGTGACCGTCGCCGTAGTTGGTGAAGGAGATGTAGACCGTGTAGAGGATCACGCCGATCGAGAAGATCGACAGGAAGACCAGGCCCGGGAAGAGGTACTTGGCCGGCAGGAAGCGGTTGGGGGGCAGGTAGATGCCGTTGAGCAGGACCAGCAGCACGACGATGGCTGCGAGGATCCACCAGGCCGAAGCCCCGACGGCGGTGATCGCACCCAGGACCAGGAAGGCGTCGAGGATGCCGAGCACGGCGATCTTGATGATCCAGGGCAGCGGCCCGGACGAGTAGGTGGCCTGGGCCTTGGAGACCGCGGTCTCGCGGTCGGCCGGTGAGAGTGTGGCGTTCATGGTCCTTCGCTGGTTCTGGTGGTGGGTGCCCGGAAGTGCCGGAGGGCTTCGGGGCCGACGGCTGGTCAGCCCCGAAGCCCTCCGGGTTCAGTCAAGCGACGAGGTCACTTGATCTTGCTGTTGAGCGTGGTGACCATCTTCTCCCACACCTGGCCGGGGTTGGAGGCCTTCTGGCCGATGATCTGCGCCTGGGCGGTGCCCCAGTCGGTCCACACGCCGCTCATGGCGGGGATGTTGGGCATCGGGACACCCATGGCGCTCACGGCACCGAAGGCGGCGACGTCGGCATCGGCCTTGGCGGCCTCGTAGGCCTCCTTGTTGGCGGGGGCGCGCAGGCCGGCCTTGTAGAGGTCGGTCTGCACCTGGGCGGAACCGATGTAGTCGTTCAGGAAGGTCTGGACGGCCACCGAGTTCTGGGTCTTGGCGCTCATCACGAAGCCCTGGACGGTCACGAAGGCCTGGGCGTCCTGGTCGCCGGCCTTCGGGATGGCGTCGACGGCGTACTTGATGCCGGCCTTCTTGGCATCGGCCAGGTTCCAGGGGCCGCTGAGGAAGTAGGGGGCCTTGCCGGCGAAGAACTGGGCCTTGGCGATGTCCTGGGTCATGTTCAGGTTCAGCACCTTGGCCTTGCCCTGATCGGCCAGCCACTGGGCGAACTGCGCACCCTTGTCGCCGCCCATGGCGACCTTGCTGGCGTCGAAGCCCTTGTCGCCCAGCTCGAAGATCGGGGCGCCGAAGGAGGTCTGGAAGGGGTACAGGTGGAAGGGATCGGAGGTCTTGGGATCCAGGCCCACCAGGAAGGGGTACTTGGCCTTGCCGCCGGCGACGATCTTCTTGCCCTCGGCGATCATCTCGTCGAAGGTGGCCGGGGTCTTCTCGGGGGCCAGCGCGGTGTTGCGCAGGATGGCGATCGACTCGGTGGAGTAGGGCAGGCCGTAGACCTGGCCGCCGTAGGTGAAGGCCTGGACGGAGACGTCCTCGAAGGCGGAGGCATCGCCCAGCTCGATGGGGGCGACGACGCCGTTCTGCACCAGTCGGCCGGTGGCGTCGTGCGGCATGATCGAGGCGTCGGGGCCCTTGCCGGTGGGCACCTGGGTGACGAAGTCGTCAGCCAGCTTGCCGAAGTCCTTGACGACGAGCTTGATGCTGACGCCGGTGTCGGCCTTGAACTTGGCGGCCAGCGGCTTGAGGACGGGCTCGCGGTTGGAGTCGGTCCACACCGTGATGCTGCCGGCATTGGCGGGCGCGGAGCCGCCGGCTGCCGGGGTGCTGGTGGTGGTCGTCGTGGTGGTGGAGGTGGCGGTGGTCTCGCCGCCGCCACAGGCGGTCAGGGCGGTGGCGCCCACGGCGACGCCGGCCATGCCGATGAAGCCGCGGCGGCCAAGGATGTAGCTCATTGTCGTGCCTTCCTTTCGTGCCGGGCCTGGGCCTTCGTCGTCCAGGCGTCCCGCACACGGTTGACGCCATGCGGCACCGCTGCCGCACGCTGGAGACATCTTATCAGGGTCACTTGATGGTTCAAATGACAGGAGGGCCCCGATCGCCCACATTCTCCTGAAGATCTTCTGAAGCGACCGGATGGTGGGCGATTGAGGGTCGAATCGTGGACCAGGCCCGACTTAGGCAAGGCTTGCTTGTGGGAAGCGGCGCAATTAGGTAAACAAGATGTTGTGAAAACCGACGAGACAGCCGTGCGCCCGCCGCAGACGGGTGTCTTCGAGGCGGACGAAGACGACACGACCCGTGACCGCGTCGTGCGCTCCATTCTGGAACAGGGCCCCAGTACCGCCGTGGAACTCGGCGAACGCCTGATGCTGACCCCCGCCGCCATCCGCCGCCACCTGGCCGTGCTGGTGGAGCAGGGTCACATCGAGGCCCGCGAGCAGCGAGTCTACGGGGTCCGCGGACGGGGGCGCCCCGCCAAGGTCTTCGCGCTCACCGACGCGGGTCGGCGCAACTTCTACCAGGCCTATGACGAACTGGCCCTGCAGGCACTGCGCCAGCTGGTGCGTGCTGCCGGACCCACCGCCGTGAGCGCCCTGGCCGAACAGCGCGTCGCCGACGTCGAGGCCGCCTACCACCGCATCCGCGCCGAGAATCCGGAGGCTCCCGCACCCGAGGTGCTCGCACAGGCCCTGAACACCGACGGCTACGTCGCCAGCGTGCGGCCCACCGAGATCGCCGGGCACGGCGTCGTGGGCGAGCAGCTGTGCCAGCACCACTGCCCGGTCGCGCACGTGGCCCAGGAGTTCCCGCAGCTGTGCGAGGCCGAGACCCAACTCTTCAGCCGACTGCTGGGCAGTCACGTCCAGCGGCTGGCCACCATCGCCCACGGGGACGGAATTTGTACGACCCACATTCCGTTCCTCGACAGGGAGGGGTCGCGCCCGAAGGGTGAGGACCCGAACCAGCACGAAGCATCCAATCGAAAGGCCAATGACAATGACTGACCTGCAGAACAAGCCGGTCGTCCCGGGCACCGGGGCCTCGCAGGACGAGCACCTGGACGCCCTGGGCAACTACCGCTTCGGCTGGCATGACGCCGACACCGCCGGTGCCTCCGCACAGCGTGGCCTCAACGAGGGCGTCGTGCGCAACATCTCCGAGCTCAAGAGCGAACCCGAGTGGATGCTGGAACGGCGCCTCAAGGGCCTCAAGCTCTTCGAACGCAAGCCGATGCCCACCTGGGGTGCCGACCTGTCGGAGATCGACTTCGAGAACATCAAGTACTTCGTGCGCTCCACCGAGCGGCAGGCCCAGAGCTGGGAGGACCTGCCCGAGGACATCAAGAACACCTACGACAAGCTGGGCATCCCGGAGGCCGAGAAGGCCCGCCTGGTGGCCGGCGTGGCCGCCCAGTACGAGTCCGAGGTGGTCTACCACAAGATCAACGAGGAGCTGGAGCGCCAGGGCGTCGTCTTCCTCGACACCGACACCGCACTCAAGGAGCACCCCGAGCTCTTCGAGGAGTACTTCGGGACCGTCATCCCCACCGGTGACAACAAGTTCTCGGCCCTGAACACGGCCGTCTGGTCGGGCGGCTCCTTCATCTACGTCCCCAAGGGCGTCCACGTGGAGATCCCGCTGCAGGCCTACTTCCGCATCAACACCGAGAACATGGGCCAGTTCGAGCGCACGCTGATCATCGCCGACGAGGGCTCCTACGTGCACTACGTCGAGGGCTGCACCGCGCCGATCTACAAGTCCGACTCGCTGCACTCGGCCGTGGTCGAGATCGTGGTCAAGAAGAACGCCCGCGTTCGCTACACCACCATCCAGAACTGGTCGAACAACGTCTTCAACCTGGTCACCAAGCGCGCCACCTGCGAGGAGGGCGCCACGATGGAGTGGATCGACGGCAACATCGGCTCCAAGGTGACCATGAAGTACCCGGCCGTCTATCTGATGGGCGAGCACGCCAAGGGTGAGACCCTCTCGATCGCCTTCGCGGGCGAGGGCCAGCACCAGGACGCGGGCTCCAAGATGGTGCACTGCGCTCCCCACACCTCCAGCTCGATCATCTCCAAGTCGGTGGCCCGTGGCGGCGGCCGCTCCAGCTACCGCGGCCTGGTCGAGGTGCAGGAGGGTGCCTCGCACTCGGCCTCCAGCGTCAAGTGCGACGCCCTGCTGGTGGACCAGATCTCGCGCTCGGACACCTATCCCTACGTGGACGTGCGCGAGGACGACGTGTCGATGGCCCACGAGGCCACCGTCTCCAAGGTCTCCGATGACCAGCTGTTCTACCTGATGCAGCGCGGTCTCGAGGAGGACGAGGCGATGGCGATGATCGTGCGTGGCTTCGTCGAGCCCATCGCGCGTGAGCTGCCGATGGAGTACGCCCTCGAGCTCAACCGCCTCATCGAGCTCCAGATGGAGGGCGCCGTCGGCTGATGCCGACGCCCTCCGACCACTCGAGAGCCTGCACGGCTCAACCAGCACAGAGCGCAACCAGCACAGAGCGCAACCAGCACAAAGGAAGCACACGTGAGCATGCCCGAAGCGGACACCCGTCCGGACGGATCCGACCCCACCACCGGTGACGACGGCCGCGAGGTCACCACGCCCGAGGCCGTCACCCCGGCCGTCGCCGCCGCGATCGAGACCGTCGCCAGTCACCTGCACCCCACGCCCTCGTGGGACCTCGACGACCACCCCGAACCCCAGGGGCGCGAGGAGGTCTGGCGTTTCACCCCGATGAAGCGCGTCGCGCCGCTGCTGGGCGTCGGCGCGACCAGCGACAACCTCGACTGGAAGGTGGAGCTGCCCGAGGGTGCCACCCTGCAGCAGATCGGCAAGGACGAGGCCCGTGAGCTCGCCGTCGAGGCGCCGCTGGACCGCCTCAGCGCCCTGGCGGCGGCCAATGCCGCCTACGGCGTGCGGATCGATGTCCCGGCCGAGACCGAGCTGACCAGCCCGATCGTGCTCACCGGCACCGGCCAGGGAGGCACGGTCAGCGAGCACACCGTGGTGACCATCGGCAACTTCGCCAAGGCAACCCTGGTGATGCGCTTCGAGGGCAGCGCCAACTTCGCCGAGAAGCTGGACCTGCGCGTCGGCGATGGCGCCCAGGTGACCCTGGTCACCCTGCAGGACTGGGCCGACGGCGCCGTCCACGGCGGCCAGCGTTCCGTGCTGGTCGGCCGCGATGCCCACGTGCGCCTGATCACCGCCTCTTTGGGTGGCGACCTGGTGCGCCTGCAGGAGGACGTGCGCTATGCCGGCCCCGGCGGCCAGCTCGAGCAGTACGGCCTGTACTTCGTCGACGCCGGGCAGCACGTCCAGCACCGCATCTTCGTCGACCACAACGCACCGCGCACCAAGTCGAACGTCGACTACCGCGGGGCGCTGCAGGGCGAGGGTGCGCACTCGGTGTGGATCGGTGACGTGCTGATCCGCAAGGTTGCCGAGGGCATCGAGACCTACGAGGCCAACAAGAACCTCGTGCTCACCGACGGCTGCAAGGCCGACAGCGTGCCCAACCTGGAGATCGAGACCGGCGAGATCGCCGATGCCGGCCACTCCTCGACCACGGGTCGCTTCGACGACAACCAGCTCTTCTACCTGATGAGCCGCGGCGTCTCCGAGCGCGATGCCCGACGCCTGGTCGTCCAGGGCTTCTTCGTCGAGATCATCCGCCGCGTCGGGATCCCCGAGATCGAGCAGCGCCTGATGGAGACCGTCGAGAAGGAACTCGCCTTCATCGACACCGTCCAGGCCTGAGCCACACCCACCACACAGACTGCGGCCCCGGGCCCGACGCCCCGACCGCCCAAGAACTACGGAGAACCACAATGTCGAAGCTGGAAATCATCGACCTGCACGTGGACGTCGAGACCGAGACCGGCCCCAAGCCGATCCTCAAGGGCGTCAACCTGACCATCAATGACGGCGAGGTGCACGCCATCATGGGCCCGAACGGCTCGGGCAAGTCCACCCTGGCCTACTCGATCGCCGGGCACCCCAAGTACACGATCACCTCGGGCCAGGTGCTGCTCGACGGCCAGGACCTGACCGAGATGAGCGTCGACGAGCGTGCCCGCGCCGGCCTCTTCCTGGCCATGCAGTACCCCGTGGAGGTGCCCGGCGTCAGCGTCGCCAACTTCCTGCGCACCGCCAAGACCGCCATCGACGGCCAGGCCCCCAAGGTCCGCACCTGGGTCAAGGACGTCAACGCCGCGCTCGAGAAGATGCAGCTGGACAAGGAGTTCAGCTCCCGCTCGGTCAACGAGGGCTTCTCCGGTGGCGAGAAGAAGCGCCACGAGATCGCCCAGCTCGAGCTGCTGAACCCGAAGGTCGCCGTGCTCGACGAGACCGATTCGGGCCTCGACATCGACGCGCTGCGCGTGGTGAGCGACGGCATCTCCCGCTTCAGCGCCCAGGGCGATCGCGGCGTGCTGCTGATCACCCACTACACCCGCATCCTGCGCTACGTGAACCCCACCCACGTGCACGTCTTCGTCGACGGCCGCATGGTCGCCGAGGGTGGCAAGGAGCTGGCCGAGAGCCTCGAGGTCGAGGGCTACGAGAAGTACATCAAGCAGGCCCAGGCCGACGCGCAGGCCTGACCCGGCACTCACCAGCCGACCGGTGGGGCCGTCGTCCGGCGGCCCCACCACCCCCAGCCAGAAGGAGGACACTCGTGAACCTTGACCTCACGAGGATCCGAGGCGACTTCCCGATCCTCTCCCGCACCGTGGGGGAGCATCCGCTGGTCTACCTCGACAGCGCCAACACCTCGCAGAAGCCGCAGCAGGTGGTCGATGCGATCAGCAACCACTACCTGCAGCACAATGCCAACGTGGCCCGGGCCATGCACATGCTCGGCGGCGAGGCCACCGGTGCCTTCGAGGGTGCGAGGGCCCGCATCGCCGACTTCATCGGTGCCGCCAGCGCCGACGAGGTGGTCTTCACCAAGAACGCCTCCGAGGCCCTGAACCTGGCCGCCAACACCCTGGGTGCCCGGCTCCAGCCGGGCGACGAGGTGCTGGTCAGCGTCATGGAGCACCACTCCAACATCGTCCCCTGGCAGCTGGTCTGCGAGCGCACCGGTGCGACCCTGCGCTGGTTCGACGTCACCGAGGAGGGGCGTCTTGATCTTGAGGCGGCCGAGCGCAACGGGCTGGTGAACGAGCGGACCAAGATCGTCTCGCTCACCTGGATCAGCAATGTGCTGGGCACCGTCAATCCGATCGCCACCATTGCCGAGCAGGCGCACGCCGTCGGTGCCCTGGTCGTGGTCGACGGCTCGCAGGGGGTTCCGCAGCGCGCCACCGACGTCACCGAGCTGGGCTGCGACGTGCTGGTCTTCACCGGCCACAAGATCTGCGGACCCACCGGGGTCGGCATCCTGTGGGGGCGCGGCGAACTCCTGGAGAGCCTGCCGCCCTTCCTGGGGGGCGGCGAGATGATCGAGGTGGTGCGGATGGAGGGCTCCACCTTCGCCCCGCCGCCGCACCGCTTCGAGGCCGGCACGCCGCCGATCGTCCAGGCCGTCGGCCTGGCAGCCGCGATCGACTACGTGGCCGCGCTCGGCATGGATGCCATCGCCGAGCACGAGCAGCAGGTCACCAGCCACATGCTGCAGCGCCTGGGGGCCATCGAGGGCCTTCGCATCCTGGGGCCCACCGAGGCGGTCGAGCGTGGGGGAGCGGTCTCCTTCACCCTCGACCAGGTGCATCCGCACGACATCATGCAGATGCTCGACAGCAAGGGCATCGCGGTGCGCGGCGGCCACCACTGCGCGCGTCCGCTGCACGAGCGACTGGGCATCCAGTCCTCGGTGCGTGCCTCCGGCTACCTCTACACGACGCTGGAGGAGGTCGACGCCCTGGCCGATGCGCTGGAGTGGACCCGCGACTTCTTCGCCGGCCGTTTCGCCGCGGCCACCGGCAGCAGCATCCGTCGTCGCCGCGAGGAGCGTCGCAAGAACTTCGACCGCAGCGAGACGGTGGAGCACGACGCGTCCGTCGAGGCGAACACGAAGACCTCTGAGGAGCAGCGGTGAGTGTCGAACGGAGAGAGCGGCCATGAGTGTCGAGCAGATGTACCAGGAGATCATCCTGGACCACTACCGGGAGAAGCTGAACTCCGGCCTGCGCGAGCCCTTCGGGGCAGAGGTTCACCACGTGAACCCGTCCTGTGGAGACGAGATCACCCTGCGCGTGGAGCTCGACGGCGACCGCATCGCCGATGTCAGTTACCACGCCGAGGGGTGCTCCATCTCCCAGGCCTCCACCAGCGTGATGAGCGAGCTGCTCATCGACCGCCCCATCGACGATGCCATGGCCCTGCACGACGAGTTCCTCGAGATGATGCAGAGCCAGGGCAAGGCCGAGCCGGACGAGGACCGGCTTGAGGACGGGATCGCCTTCGTCGGCGTCTCCCAGTTCCCGGCCCGCGTCAAGTGCGCCATGCTCGGCTGGTCGGCCGCCCGTGACGCCGTCCTGCGCGCGCAGTCGGGCCCGGCCCAGGGGGCAGAGCAGTGACCACGAACGTCAATCCCACCGAAGAAGGAGGACCCGTGTCCACCACCGAGACGCCCCAGGAGCCTGTGGCGCAGCCGGAGCAGCCTGTCACCGGGCAGCCGGCCGAGCCCCGCCCGTCCGACCTGGTCAAGGACGAGCTTCCCAGCACCACCCCGTCGGCCTCGCTGCCCACCGTGGAGGACCTCGAGGAGGCCATGCGTGACGTGGTCGACCCCGAGCTGATGGTCAACGTCGTCGACCTCGGCCTGGTCTACGGCATCCACATCGACGAGCAGGCCAACTGCACGATCGACATGACGCTGACCAGTCCCACCTGTCCGCTCACCGACCGCATCGAGTACGACACTCAGAGCGTCCTCGAGGGCCTCGTGAACAAGGTGACGATCAACTGGGTCTGGCTGCCGCCGTGGTCGCTGGAGATGATCAGCGACGACGGCCGCGAGCAGCTGCGCTCGATCGGCTTCAACGTCTGATTCGAGCCGTCGAGATCTTGACCAACCACAGGGCCCGGACGCCGATGGGAAACCATGGGCGGCCGGGCCTTCGTGATCCTTGGTGAACATGCCGCTCGGCCTCGGCTGTCGAGAGTGACCAACGGCGGGCCGGAACCTCCCCCACAGGGGTTCCCGCCCGCCGCTGGCGTACTGGCCGCGCCGAGGGGTGGCCGGAAAGGTGCACAGGCCATCGAGATGGCCCTGAATTCCTTTCCTGCACGAGATTCTGCCTGAAACTGTGAATTTGCGCAGGACTGTCCACCGATGGTTTTCGTACTCGGGCCGTGAGCTGGAAGAATCGGCAGGTGCTTCAAGTCAAGGATCTCGAGGTGCGCGCTGGCGCACGACTGCTCGTCTCTCCCATCTCCTTCCAGGTGATCCCCGGTGACCGGATCGGCCTGGTGGGACGCAATGGTGCCGGGAAGACCACGCTCACCCGGATCCTGGCCGGCGAGGGCATGCCGGCCGGCGGTGAGGTGACCCGGGGCGGCCAGCTCGGCTACCTGCCGCAGGACCCGCGCGACGGCGACCTGCACACCATTGCGCGCGACCGGATCCTGTCCGCTCGTGGCCTGGACCGTTCCATGGTCAGGATGCGCGAGCTCGAAGAGAAGATGAGCACCGCCACGGGCGCCGAGCGTGAGGCTGCCATGGCCGCGTACAGCAAGGCCGAGGCGCAGTTCGTCGCGGCCGGCGGCTACGGCGCCGAGAGCGAGGCGCACCGGATTGCCTCCAACCTGTCGCTGCCCGACCGCGTGCTCGCCGAGCCGCTGCAGAACCTGTCCGGTGGTCAGCGCCGCCGCATCGAGCTGGCCCGCATCCTGTTCTCCGGTGCCGACACCCTGCTGCTCGACGAGCCCACCAACCACCTGGACGCCGACTCGATCACCTGGCTGCGCGACTTCCTCAAGACCTATCCCGGCGCGCTGTTGATGATCAGCCACGACACCGGCCTGCTGGAGGCGACGGTCAACAAGGTCTACCACCTGGACGCGAACCGGGCGGAGATCGACATCTACTCGATGGGGTGGAAGCTCTACCTCAAGCAGCGCGAGACCGACGAGAAGCGTCGCCGTCGCGAGCGCGCCAATGCCGAGAAGAAGGCCTCCCAGCTGCTGTTGCAGGCCGACAAGCTGGGGGCGAAGGCCACCAAGGCCGCGGCCGCGCACAACATGCAGCGCCGTGCAGAGCGGATGCTGTCCGGACTGGAGGCCGAGCGCGATGCCGACAAGGTGGCGCGCATCCGCTTCCCGGAGCCTGCCCCGGTGGGCAAGGTGCCGCTGATGGCCGAGGGCCTGAGCAAGTCCTATGGCTCGTTGGAGGTCTTCACCGGCGTCGACCTGGCCATCGACAAGGGCTCGAAGGTGGTCATCCTCGGCCTCAACGGTGCCGGCAAGACCACGATGCTGCGCATCCTCGCGGGCGTGGAGGAGTCCGACACGGGCCGGTTGATCCCGGGCCACGGCCTCAAGATCGGTTACTTCGCCCAGGAGCACGACCTGATCGACCTGTCGAGTTCGGTGCTGGAGAACATGGTGGCCAGTGCCCCCAACATGAATGCCACCGAGTGCCGCAAGGTGCTGGGCAGCTTCCTGTTCACCGGCGATGACGTGGAGAAGCCGGCCCGGGTGCTCTCCGGTGGTGAGAAGACCCGTCTGGCCCTGGCGATGCTGGTGGTCAGCTCGGCCAATGTGCTGCTGCTCGACGAGCCCACCAACAACCTTGACCCGGCCAGCCGCGAGGAGGTGCTGGCGGCGATCGCCACCTACACGGGCGCGATCGTGCTGGTCACGCACGACCCGGGGGCGGTCGATGCCCTGGACCCGGACCGGGTGCTGCTGCTGCCCGACGGGGACGAGGACCTGTGGAGCGCCGACTACTCCGATCTGGTGCACCTGGCCTGAGGGCTGCGTCTTCCTCCGGTCGGGATGTCGTGGTTCACTTTGATCTTGGTCCTCCATCCGGCGGGGGTGGGGGCATCCTTCGACGAGAGGTTTCGCGATGGCAGCACAGCAGGTCTCCCGACCCCTTCCGGCCGGTGCGCGGATCACCGGGGAACTGCGCGCGCAACTGCGCGACGAGGTGGGGCAGCGCTATGCCGCCGGCGAGGCGATCCGTTCGATGGCCGAGGACCTGGGCCGCTCCTACGGTTGGGTGCAGGGACTGTTGAAGGAGGCCGGCGTGACCCTTCGCGGCCGCGGCGGCGCCACCCGTGGCGCGGCCGGTGCCGCCCGGGCCAAGGTGGCGGGCGGTGGGGCGCGTCCTGCCCGGGCCAAGGCCAGCGCTGCTGCACCAGCCACGCCGGCGGCTGGGCAGGAGGTCGCTCCGGCCAAGCCCAGCAAGACAGCGCCTTCGGCCGAGCAGACGAAGCCCGCCAGGAGCAGCAAGACCTCTGCCAAGGTCAAGGCTCCGGCCGGGACGACGGTTGCCGACGAGCAGGTGGCCAAGAAGGTGGAGAAGTCGACCAAAGCCAAGAAGCAGGTGGACGAGGCCACCGCCAAGGCCGACAAGGCTGACAAGGCCAAGAAGGTGGAGAAGTCGACCAAGGCCAAGCAGGACGACAAGGCCAAGAAGGACGACAAGGACGAGAAGGACAAGAAGACCAAGAAGCAGAAGGCAGTCAAGCCCGCCAAGGAGGCCGCGGCAGACGCCAAGAAGTCCAAGGTCAAGTTGGACAAGGCCAAGAAGGACAAGGGTGACGCCAAGAAGGACAAGCCCAAGAAGTCCAAGAAGGACAAGAAGGACCGGAGCACGAAGTAGACGATGAGTGGCATGGGCGGCCCCGGCGGCCGAATGATGGGTGGCCTGCGCAAGGACCCGGTGGTGAAGGACCACGACCTGGCGCCCGGCACGGTGCGCCGTGTCATGGGCTACGGCGCCCCCTACAAGGGGCTCTTGCTGGTCTTCCTGCTCACCGTGGTCCTCGGCGCCGTGGTCGCGGTGGCCCCGCCCCTGATCTTCAAGCGGATCGTCGACGACGGCGTCCTGCAGGGCAACCGGGGTGTGGTCGTCGAGCTCTCCCTGGTGGTGGCCGCGCTGGCCGTCGCGGAGGCGATCCTCGGCGTGGTGCAGCGCTGGTGCTCGGCACGCGTCGGCGAGGGACTGATCTACGACCTGCGCACCTCGGTCTTCGACCACGTCAGCTCGATGCCGCTGGCCTTCTTCAGCCGCACCCACACCGGCAAGCTGGTCAGCCGCCTGCAATCCGACGTGCTCGGGGCCCAGCGCGCCTTCACCACGACCCTGTCGAGCGTACTGAGCAATGTCATCTCGCTGGTCCTGGTGCTGGTGGCGATGATCTCGCTGAGCTGGCAGCTCACCCTGGCCGCGCTGGTGCTGCTGCCCGTCTTCATCATCCCGGCACGCATCATCGGCGGCCGGCTCGCCGGGCTCACCCGCGACTCGATGCAGCTCAATGCCGACATGTCCGCGATGATGACCGAACGCTTCACCGTCTCGGGAGCCCTGCTGGTCAAGCTCTTCGGACGTCCGCAGCAGGAGCACGACCTGTTCGCGGGCACCGCCGGCCAGCTGCGCGAGGTCGGGGTCACCACCGCAATGGTCGGGCGCATCTTCATGACCGCCCTCACCCTGGTGGCGGCCCTGGCCACGGCGCTGGTCTACGGCGTCGGCGGCCTGATGGCGATCGGCGGCAACCTGACCGTCGGCACCCTGACAGCCCTGGCCGGGCTGCTGGCGCGCCTCTACGGGCCGCTGGTGCAGCTCACCAATGTGCGGGTCGACGTGATGACGGCCCTGGTCAGCTTCGAGCGCGTCTTCGAGGTGCTCGACCTGGAGCCGCTGATCAAGGACGCCCCGGGGGCGCGTGCCTCCTCCGGTATCGCCTCGATCGACTTCGACCACGTCGACTTCACCTATCCTGACCCCGAGAGCTTCTCGCTCACCTCGCTGGAGCCGGTCACGCCGGGCAAGGAACAGCAGAACCGGCAGGTGCTCGACGACGTGAGCTTCCACGTCGCCCCGGGCCAGACGGTCGCACTGGTCGGCACCTCAGGCGCCGGCAAGACCACCATCACCAACCTGCTCACCCGCCTCTACGACGTCACCGGGGGTGCCGTGCGGATCGGCGGCGACGACGTGCGCGAACTGACCATGGCGAGCCTGCAGGAGATGGTCGGCTACGTCACCCAGGACGCCCACATGTTCCACGACACGATCCGCAAGAACCTCGCCTACGGCGCGCCGGGGGCCAGCGAGGAGCAGATGCGCAGCGCCCTGCAGGCGGCGCAGATCTGGCACCTGGTGGAGCGGCTCCCCGACGGGCTCGACACGATGGTGGGGGAGCGCGGCTACCGGCTGTCGGGCGGTGAGCGCCAGCGTTTCGCGATCGCGCGGCTGCTGCTCAAGGCCCCGCCGATCGTGGTGCTCGACGAGGCCACGGCGCACCTGGACTCCGAGAGCGAGGTGGCGGTGCAGCATGCACTCGATGCCGCGATGGCCGATCGCACCTCGGTGGTGATCGCGCATCGTCTTTCGACGGTGCGGGCAGCCGATCAGATCCTGGTGCTCGACGCCGGCCGCATCATCGAGCGCGGCACCCATTCGGAGCTGCTGGCCGCCGGTGGCGCCTACGCGGAGCTGCACCACTCCCAGTTCGACTGAGTGCTCGTCGGGACTTCGCCAAGAGCGCTGGTTCGGTGCAGACGGACGTCGCCAAAGGTGCTTGTGAGCCGACGTCATGGAGCTACCTCTTGAAGTCCTGGTCCTCGGTCCTGCGCCGGGTGTCCATGTATCTACGAGGACCAAAACGAGGCCGGTCTCCTCGACGGAGACATGACCGAATACAGCAAGGAGCTCGAACCCGTCGAACACGAGCACGCACAGTCGGAACGGTCACGGTTCACGCGCCCGCCCCAGGACCCACTGTGACGCCCAGAACCGTGCCACTTGCGGCCCTGTGCGGATGGCTTCCGTCAAGGTCTTGCGCGAGATCAGCGGCATCCAACGGAAATCGAGCTCGATGTGGGCCCGTTCGGCCTTCAGCGGGTCGAGGTGGTGTTCGGCGCACCAGCGCAGGTAGATGCGCAGGTCGGACTCGGTGTGGGAGCGGGTGAGGCCCTTGTATCGGGCGAGGTGTGTGGCGACGGCCCGCACGAGCGGGTCGGTGGAGTCGAACAGTGGGATGGGGATGCTCATCGGTGTGCCCGCTTGTCTCGTGTGGTCCGGCGGGAGCAACGGGTGGTCTCTGCTGGGGTTGGCTATTGGGGTCGTTCGCTTGTGCGGGGCCTGGGGTTATTGCCGTAGGGGAGATGGTTGGGGCGCGGGGGCAGCTCACCCAGGATGGTTGCTCGCATGATCCAGCCCACGGGCTGTCCGTCCTGAGCGGCTGGTTGCCAGTCCTCGTCCCAGGGCTTCATGACGCGGATGGGCGTGAGGCTCAAGGGCTCGGGTCGGAGGTGGTTCTCACCTGTTGCTCGGGCTTCCCAGAGGTCATCGACATGCACGCGGATGTGCCAGCTGTCTGGTGGCCGATTGTGGTGGCCGGCGCTCAGGGTGAAGCGCCCCAGGTTCTCTGCCGCTCCTATACGGGTTGGGGCTCTCGGGTGAGCGCTTCGTAATGGGCGGCCTCGTAGGCCATGGGTGGCACGTTACCAATGCTGGAGTGCAGCCGGCGGGAGTTGTACCAGTCGACCCAGCCGGCGGTGGCGTACTCGACGTCGGACATGGTCTTGTACGGCCCGTCGTGGAAGATCCTGGTCCGGATGCATTCGGCCTTGTAGAGCCCGTTTGCGGTTTCCATCAAGGCGTTGTCATAGGCATCCCCGACGGTCCCGATCGACGGGCGGATGTCTTCCAGGGCGAGGTGCTCGGTGAGCGTGACCGACGTGTACTGGCTGCCCGCATCCGAGTGGTGGATCAACTGTCCCACCTCGACGGGGTGGCCTTCCCGGGCCCGTTGCCAGATCGCCATCCGCAGCGGTGTCATGACCAGGTCCACGTGCTTGCTGGTCTGGGCATGCCACGCGATGATCCGTTGGGAGAACACGTCCACGATGAACGCGACATAGACCCACCCAGACCAGGTCCGCACATAGGTGAAATCAGTCACCCAGCACCGGTTCGGTGCCGCCGCGGTGAAGTCCCGGTTGAGCAGGTCACCAGCCCGCACACCATCCTTGGCGGGGATGGTCGTGCGAATACCCTTGTCACGCCGAACCCCCTGCAGGCCGAAGCCGCGCATGGCCCGGTCCACCGACCCCGGCGACACGCCAGGATTGCGCAGGTGGTTGCGCACCGCGACGAGCATCTTGCGCCGGCCATAGAGGCCCTCGGGGTTCATCACCTTGCGTCGGGTCTGGTCCGGCAACTCGTCGTAGCGCCACACGATCTCGAAGACCGCGTCGGCGACCTGCGCGTCCGAGACGCTGCGCGCGCTGGGCTGGGTGCTGCGCCAGGCCCGGTAGGTTCGTGCGGCGACCTGGCAGCCCTGCGCGCGCAGGACCCGACAGATCGACTCGACCGCATGCCCCTGGCCACGCTGGGCGTCGATGAAGTCGTGGATCATCGGTTGCGGGGGTCGAGTTCCCCCGCGAAGAAAGGCTTGATATGTAGGTGATCCTGACCCCGGTGGAACAGCGCGGCGACGCGGCGGTGACGATGGTGGTGTCGTCGAGCGGCTGGGGGCCGGTCATGGATGGGTTCGTGCCGAAGCTGGTTTTCGTGGAGGGGCAGC
>NZ_JBHWOO010000206.1:0-9902 GCF_043424415.1 Luteococcus sp.
AGGTTCACCCATCGACGGGTGAGGAGGCGACGTCGTCCTAAGGCCTCAGCCCTCGAACTTGTATCCCAAACCCCGCACGGTCACCAGCAGCACCGGATTGGACGGGTCGCTCTCGATCTTGGCGCGCAGCCGCTTGACGTGGACGTCGAGGGTCTTGGTGTCCCCCACGTAGTCGGCGCCCCAGACCCGGTCGATCAGCTGGCCACGGGTCATCACCCGGCCGGAATTGCGCAGCAGCAGCTCCAGCAGCTCGAACTCCTTGAGCGCCAGGCGGATCGGCTCACCGTCGACGGTCACCTCGTGGCGCTCGACGTCCATCCTCACACCGCGGGCCTCGATCAGCTCGGGCAGCAGCTCCTGGTCACTGCCGCGGCGCAGCACCGCACGGATCCGTGCCACCAGCTCGCGGTGGCTGAAGGGCTTGGTCACGTAGTCGTCGGCCCCCAATTCCAGGCCCACCACCTTGTCGATCTCCGCATCGCGGGCGGTCACCATGATGATGGGCACATTGCTGCGGGTGCGCAGCTGGCGGCAGGCCTCGGTGCCGGGCATGCCCGGCATCATCAGGTCCAGCAGCACGATGTCGGCGCCGGTGCGCTCGAACTCCGCGACACCGGCGGCGCCGTCGGGCGCCTCGGAGACCTCGAAGCCCTCCTTGCGGAGCATGAAGCCGGTGGCCTCCCGGTAGGACTCCTCGTCCTCGATGATCAACACACGAGTCATGACTGCCTTTCGGGCCGATTGTTGGTGGTTGCTGGGTGGTCCAGGAGCGCCTCGTCGAGCACGGGCAGGCGCAGGGTGAAGGTGGATCCCTGACCGAGTCGACTCCACACGTCGACCGAACCGCCGTGGACGGCCGCGATGTGCTTGACGATGCTCAGGCCGAGCCCGGTGCCGCCGTTCTCGCGGCTGCGGCCGTAGTCGACGCGGTAGAAGCGCTCGAAGATGCGTTGTTGGTCCTCGACGCTGATGCCGATGCCATTGTCGGCGACGCTCACCTCGACGAAGTGGTCGCCCCCGTCGTCGACCAGGCTGGTGGTCACCGAGACGCGGGCCCGTTGGTCGGAGTAGATGATCGCATTGGTCACCAGGTTGGCGACGGCGTCGACGATCTGGCGGCGGTCCCCCAGCACTGCGACATCCTCGTCGCCGGTGCGCACCAGGTTCACCTCGCGCTTGGCCGACAACTCCGCGGAGCGGGCCAGGGCGTCACCGATGACCTGCGACAGCTGCAGCGGCTCTGCCCGAAGCATCGGGTCGTCGGCCTGCAGCCGCGACAGGTCGATGATCTGGGCGACCAGCTCGGACAGTCGCGAGGACTCGCGTTGCATCCGCGCAGCGAAGCGCACCACCGCCTCCGGTTCGTCGGCCGCCTGCTCGATGGCTTCCGAGAGCAGGGCGATCGCGCCGATGGGGGTCTTGAGCTCGTGACCGACATTGGCGACGAAGTCGCGGCGCGTCTCGTCGACCCGCAGCAGCGGCGTGCGGTCCTCCGAGAGCACCAGCACCGTCTGCTCCCCCAGTGGGGCCACCCTGACGTTCAGGTGCAGCGAGGGGGCGCCGATCCCCCGGGAGACCTCGGTGTCAAAGATCCGCGGTTCCTGCTCCCGGCGCACTTCCCGGATGGCGTCGAGGACCTGGGGGACCAGCACTCGGCTGGCCCGGCACAGCCCGTGGGAGCGGGCTTGCGGATTGCTGTGCAGCACCTCGTCATGGGGCCCCATCACCATCGCCGCGGAGCGCAGCAGGCCGATCACCTCCACCACCTGCGGTTCCAGCTGGGTGGGCTGTGTGGGCTGGGGCTGCTTGACCTCGGCGAGCTGGCGCTGGCTGCGCACCACCATCACCGTACCCAGCACTGCCAGCAGGGCTCCCACCACCGCTCCGCCCACAGCCGACAAGATCGCCATCACGCCTCCAGCATATGGCCCCCACCACGGGCGATACCCCCGCCGGGGGGCTCCCTGGGACCGAGCGTTCCCCCACAGTTCACCTGCCGGACACCCCCGTGCCGCTCGCCGTCCCCCACCAGTCCCTAGCCTCATCACGACGTCTGTGCCCCCGAAATGGCAGGATGTCTGCCAGGACCCTCGTTCCAGATCAGGAAGGCCCCCAATGCGCGAGACGTACCGCGAAGAACTCGATGATGTCACCAACAAGCTGGTGAGCATGAGCAGCAATGTGCGCACCGCCGTGCGGGATGCCACCGAGGCCCTGCTCCAGGCTGACCTGCGCATGGCGGAGCGGGTGATCGCCGACGACGCCCGCCTGGACGCCATGCACGAGGAGATCGAGGAACAGTGCTTCCAGCTCCTGGCCCGCCAGGCGCCCGTGGCCGGTGAGCTGCGCATCGTCGTCTCGGCCATGCGGATGATCTTCGAGCTGGCCCGCATGGGCGACCTGGCTGCCCACGTCGCCAAGATCGCCCGGCTGCGCTACCCCGAGCATGCGGTGCCCGAGGCCCTGGTGGCGAACTTCGCCCGCATGTCCGAGGTGGCCGACATGATGGTGGGCCAGGCGGGACGCACCCTGGCCGAGCGCGATGTGGCCGAGGCCACCAAGCTGGCCGCGAAGGACGAGGAGATGGACCAGCTGCGCCGCGAGCAGTTCAAGGTCCTGCTGGCCGACGACTGGCAGTACGGCGTCGAGGCCGCCGTGGATGCCGCCCTGCTGGGTCGCTACTACGAGCGCATCGCCGACCACGCCGTCTCCATGGGCCGCCGCATCATCTACGTCATCACCGGCGACGTGCCCGAGGGCGACGAGTGGCCGGTCGCCTGATCCTGTCCGGCACCTGATCCGGGCACACTGGTCGCATCCGACCACGCTGGCCGCCCACCCGACGACAGGAGGGGCTCGCACCATGTGGCGCGAGCCCCTCCTGTCTGTCCGGCCCCGTGAGGAGACCATTCAGGCCATGATCACTTCTTGCCCTGGTTCTTGACCGCCTCGATGGAAGCCTTCGCGGCCTCGGGGTCCAGGTACTTGCCACCCTTGGTGACGGGGGTGAAGTCCTCGTCGAGCTCGTAGTACAGCGGGATGCCGGTGGGGATGTTCAGCCCGGCGATGTCCTCGTCGCTGATGCCGTCGAGGTGCTTGACCAGCGCGCGCAGCGAGTTGCCGTGGGCGGTGACCAGCACGGTCCTGCCGGCAGCCAGGTCGGGCTTGATGTTGCTCTCCCAGTACGGGAGCATGCGGCCCACGACATCCTTGAGGCACTCGGTCTGCGGACGCTCCGACTCGGGGATGTCGGCATAGCGCGGGTCGTTGAACTGCGAGTACTCGGCGTCCTTGTCCAGCACGGGCGGCGGGGTGTCGTAGCTGCGGCGCCAGGCCATGAACTGCTCCTCGCCGTACTTCGACAGCGTCTCGGCCTTGTCCAGGCCCTGCAGCCCGCCGTAGTGGCGCTCGTTGAGCCGCCAGCTGCGCTCCACCGGGATCCAGTGGCGGTCACAGCCGTCGAGGGCCAGGTAGGCGGTGTGGATGGCGCGGCGCAGCAGCGAGGTGTGCAGCTTCTCGGGCAGCAGGCCCTCGGCCTTGAGCAGCTCGGCGGCCTTCTTGGCTTCGCCGACGCCCTTCTCGTTGATGTCGACGTCCACCCAGCCGGTGAACAGGTTCTTCTGGTTCCATTCACTCTCGCCGTGGCGGAGCAGGATCAGCTTGTAGGTCATGGGTCGATCCTATCGGCGCCCGCCCCCGTGCGAGAAGGCTGGCCCGGGACCGTCGAGGATGACAGGATCGAGCCATGAACGATCAGCTTCCCACCACTTCTCCCTTCGACGGCGAGCCGGCCGAGCACCGCGGACAGCGCGCGCTGGTCACCGGCGCCAGCTCCGGCATCGGGGCCGCCACCGCACGCCGCCTGGCCCACGAGGGCTACGAGGTCGTCCTCGTGGCCCGGCGCCGCGAACGCCTCGTCGCGCTCGCCGAGGAGATCGGTGAGTGGTCCAAGGCCCCGGTCAGCATCGAACAGTGCGACATCACCGATCCCGAGCAGGTCACCAGCCTGCGTACCGCTGTCGGGGGTGGGCTGCACCTGCTGGTGAACAATGCCGGCGGGGCCGTGGGCCAGGAGCCCCTGGCCGAGGCCGACTTCGAGGCCTGGGAGACGATGTTCGCCAGCAATGTCTTCGGCACTGCGCGGGTCACCCAGGCACTGCTGCCCGCCCTGGAGGCCGCCCACGGCACCATCGTCTTCGTCACCTCCACCGCAGCCGAGGCCCCCTACGAGGGCGGTGCGGGCTACTGCGGCGCCAAGTCGGCCGAGCGGGCGATGGTGGGATCCCTGCGCCTGGAGATCGTGGACCGTCCCGTGCGGGTGTGTGAGGTCTCCCCCGGCATGGTGCACACCGAGGAGTTCAGCCTCACCCGCTTCCACGGTGACCAGGCCAAGGCGGATGCCGTCTATGCCGGGGTTGCCGAGCCGCTGGTGGCCGACGACATCGCAGACTGCATCACCTGGATGGCCACCCGGCCCACGCACGTCAACATCGATCGTCTCGTCGTGCGTCCGCGGGCCCAGGCGGCCAACCACAAGGTGCACCGGGAGGGCTGAGGATCAGGGCGTCTCGTCCTGTTCTAGTTCCCGGCCATTGAGGGGCTGGGCAGGACGGGCGTTCTCGCCGGCGAGCTTCTCCAGCCGCTCAAGGTCCTTGGCGGCGAGGGTGACCGGCTCGTCGAGCAGCACCCACTGCACTCCCTCGGTGCACGGCGGCGTGGTGAGCGAACCCTCGTAGGCACTGTGCGCCAGGTCCGAGGGCATCATGCCCCGCAGGTCCACCTGGCCACCGGGACGGGTCACGCCGGGGGATTCCGGCAGCTGGCCCGAGAGCCACGACCATGCCTGCGGGCTGCTCTCGCCCGAGGTGATCAGCACCCCGAGCACCAGCAGCCTGCCCTTGGCATCGGAGTGGACCAGGTGCAGTTCACCGTCTGCGGGCTTGGAACCCACCAGGTGCTCGCTGGGGGTGTGCAGGTGGAACTGCACCAGCTTGTACTGCTGGCCACCCCGCACGAGCGTCTGGGGCTGGGCCACGGTGGCCTGCAGGGCGTGGCCGGTGTTCTCCAGCACCATCTGGCCCCCGGCATAGTCCAGCGACAGCGAGGGCAGGTCCTCTGCCTTCTGGCGGACGAGGTCCACCGGGGACTGCTTCGTTCCGGTGGCGCAGGTCTCCCACGCCGGGTTCAGGCTGCCCCAGTGCGCGGGCCCATGCGCGCCCTCATAGGCGAACTCGTGGGCCGCCGACGCCGACCCCGATGCAGAGGGGGTGGCCGGTGAGGAGGCCGCGGCGGACGGTGTCGGTGTGGCCGTGGCGACCGGGGCACCCAAGCTGGGGCTGGCGGCCTCCTGGGGAGCTGATGCCGGGGCGCAGCCCGCCATCGAGGTGGCGAGACCCACCAGCAGCAGGCCGGTCACGGGGGAGGACAAGAAGGGGATCCTGGACATCACTTCTCCATTGGAAAGAACCGAGTGGGGATGCCCCATTTCTAAGCTGCAAAGGGTTTTTGGTCAAGCCAGGGGCCCCTCGCCCTCTGGTGCCCACACCTGCGGGGCGCTGGTCGACCCGTGGAATGCGGCAGGGGCGGGGCCTGATGGCCTCGCCCCGCCGCTTGCATTTCGTGGCCACCCCGGAGGGCAGCCACTACATCCCCCACTTGGATGTAGAACCCCAACCTCCGCAACCGGTGTTGGTTGACTAGAACGTACGTCATAGAAAGTCGGATTGGACGCTTGTGCGGAAGTGGTTCAGCAGGCCCTCAGGAAACTCTTCCCCGGCGACCCCGGGAGCAATCAGACGTCTTCCCCCATTGGCATTGCCGCCACACCCGCTCCGATGGCAGTCGGCACTCCGCCGGTCGTGCGGTACCGGACGGGCGATGCTCGCCAGACGGCCCTGGAGGCCTCCAGGACGTCCAGACACGCAACAGGGGCACCCCGCGCGGGCTGGGGTGCCCCTGTTGCGGGCTGCACGTGCTCAGGCGAGCTCGATCAGGGCCTGTCCACCCTGCACGGCATCGCCCGCGGCAACGAGGATCTGGCCGACCGTGCCGTCGGCCGGCGCGGTGATCTCGGTCTCCATCTTCATGGCCTCCAGCACCACCAGAACCTGTCCGGCGGTAATGGCGTCGCCCTCCTTCACCTGGATGCGGGCCACGGAACCGGCCAGCGGGGCGACGACGGCATTGGAGCTCGCCGCCGGCATCTTGGCGGTCTGCGGGGCCGCGGAGCCACCCCCACCACCAATCACGATCTGGCCGAGCTGGGGCTTCTGCTCCTCCTCGACCTCGACATCGATCACGTATTCCTGACCGTTGACGGTCACCTTCAGCTTCATGTGATTCTCTCTCGGTTGGTCGCGGTCACTTGACCTGGCGGTTGTGGAGGCGCCCGCGAGACTCGTGGGACCAGCTCTGGCTGCTGCGCAGACGAACGGCCTTGACCTTCGCCTTGTGCCCCAGGAAGGCTGCGACGGCCGCCGAAATGGCCACCATCACGTCCTCGGGAATCTTTTGGTTGGCCTTCAGGTCGGCCACCTCGCCCTCCAGCGCCGTGAGGCGCTCGGAGAGCTCGGTGACCAGCGCCTGGAGGTCAGCAGTGCTGACATCGGTTGGCATGTGTGCTTCCCCCGATCAGGCCGGCTCGAGGCCGTGCTTCTTGGCCGGACGCAGCTGGCGCTTGGTGGCCAGGACCTCCAGCGTGAGGGCGATCTGGCGACGGGTGTCGGCCGGGTCGATGATGTCGTCCACCTGGCCACGGGCGGCGGCCATGTACGGCGTGGAGAAGGTCTCGCGGTACTCCTCGACCAGCTCCTTGCGGCGGGCCTCGGGATCCTCGGCCTCGGCGATCTCACGACGGAAGACGACCGCGGCAGCGCCCTCGGCACCCATCACGGCGATCTCGGCGCTCGGCCAGGCGAAGACCTTGTCGGCACCCAGGTCCTTGGAACACATGGCCAGGTAGGAGCCGCCATAGGCCTTGCGCATCACCACGGTGATCTTCGGGACCGTGGCCGCGGAGTAGGCGTACAGCATCTTCGCGCCGTGACGGATGATGCCGCCACGCTCCTGGGCCACACCCGGCAGGAAGCCGGGCACGTCCACCAGGTTCACCACGGGGATGTTGAAGGCATTGCAGAAGCGGATGAAGGTGCTGCCCTTGTCGGAGCTGTCGATGTCGAGCACGCCCGACATCACCGACGGGTTGTTGGCGATGAAGCCGACCGTGCGCCCCACCACGCGACCGAAGCCGACCACGAGGTTCTGGGCCCAGCCGGCGCGCACCTCGAGGAAGTCACCGCGGTCGACGATCTCGCGGATCACCTCGCGCACGTCATAGCCCTTGTTGCCCTCGTCGGGGACGATCTTGCGCAGCTTCTCGTTGGGCTCCACGTTCTCGTCGGGATCGACGATCGGGGCGTCCTCGGCATTGTTCTGCGGCAGGAAGCTGAGCAGCTTCTTGGCGATCAGGATCGCCTGCTCGTCGTCGTCGGCCACGAAGGAGACCACGCCGGAGGCCATCTGGGCATCGGCGCCGCCCAGCTCGTCCTGCGTGACGTCCTCACCCGTGACCTGCTTGATCACACCGGGGCCCGTGATGAACATGTGGGCCTTGCGGGTCTGGATGATGAAGTCGGTCAGGGCCGGGCTGTAGACCGCGCCACCGGCACAGGGGCCGGCGATGATCGAGATCTGCGGCACGACGCCCGAGAGCAGGACGTTCTGGTAGAAGACCTTGCCGTAGCCCGACAGCGAGTCGATGCCCTCCTGGACACGGGCACCACCCGAGTCGTTGATGAAGACGAAGGGCGTGCCCGTGCTCAGCGAGCGATTGAGCGCCTCGGCGACCTTGGTGTTGTGCACCTCACCGGCCGACCCACCGGCGACGGTGAAGTCCTGGCTGGCGAAGTGGATGGGACGGCCCAGGACCGCGCCGGCGCCGGTGACGACACCATCGGCGGGCATGTCCGCCTTGTCCATGCCGAAGAAGGTGGTGCGGTTCTTGCGGAAGGCACCGTCCTCCAGCAGGGTGCCCTCGTCGAGGAGGGCGTCCACGCGCTCGCGGGCGGTCATCGCGCCCTTGGCGTGCTGCTTCTCGATCCGCTTCTCGCCACCGCCGGCCTGGACGCGTGCGCGTTCGGCCTCCAGGTGTTCGAGGCGGTCTGCCATTGTGTGCTTAGCCATGTCTGTGTGCTCCTTGCGCGATCAGGCCGGCTCGACCTTGACGCTGTGCGAGCGCCCGTCGAAGGTGACGTTGTACTGGATGGGGCCGCTGATGGCCTTCGCCTTGCCGGCGGCCACGTCGGCCTCCTGCTTCAGCTGGGCCTCGGTCTTGCCGACATTCTTCGGCCCGTCCTGACGGGAGGCGAAGAACTTCGGCGCCACACCGGGGAACATCGCGTTGGTGAGGACGTCCTCCTCGGTCCCGTTGAAACCGGGCAGGGCCTGGGCATCGGACTCGAGCTTCTCCCACTCGGGCTCCAGCAGGTCTGCGGGACGCTGGGTGATCGGCTCCTTCTTGGTCTGCGCCTTGGCGAGCTCGATGACCTCCTCGTTGCGCTCGCCGATGCACTCGCCGTAGTAGCCGAGCATCAGGTCGGCGAACTCGCCGGTCATCACCTTGTAGCGACCCATCAGGACGTTGAAGACGGCCTGGGTGCCGACGATCTGGCTCGACGGGGTGACCAGCGGCGGGTAGCCGGCGTCCTTCTTGACCAGCGGAACCTCCTCCATGACCTCCTTGATGCGGTCGCCCGCACCCTGGGCCTTGAGCTGGCTCTCCATGTTGGACAGCATGCCGCCGGGGATCTGGCTGCGGAAGATGTCGGTGTCGACGAGGGTGGCCGACTCGAACTCCTTGTACTTCGGACGGATCTTCGAGAAGTGATCGCGGATCTTGATCAGCCGGTCCATGTCGAGGTCGGTGGTGTACTCGGTGCCCTCGAGCATCTCGACGAGGCTCTCGGTGGGGTTGTGGCCCGGGCCGAGCGACATCGAGCTGATGGCGGTGTCGACGACGTCGGCGCCGGCCTCGATGGCCTTCATCAGGGTCACCAGGGTGACGCCGGTGGTGGAGTGGCAGTGGACGTTGATCTGGGTGTCCTCGCCGTAGGTCTCCTTGATGCCCCGGATGATGTCATAGGCGGGCTGCGGCTTGAGCAGGGCGGCCATGTCCTTGAAGGCGATGGAGTCGGCGCCCATGTCCAGCAGCTGGCCGGCCAGCTTCACGTAGCCCTCGGTGGTGTGCAGCGGACTGATCGTGTAGCAGATGGTTCCCTGGGCGTGCTTGCCGGTCTCCTTGACGGCCTGCATGGCCTGGGCCATGTTGCGGGGATCGTTCAGGGCATCGAAGACGCGGAAGACGTCCATGCCGTTCTCGGCGGACTTCTCGACGAACTTCTCGACGACCATGTCCTCGTAGTGACGGTAGCCCAGCAGGTTCTGGCCACGCAGCAGCATCTGCAGCTTGCTGTTGGGCAGCAGCTTGCGGAAGGTGCGCAGACGCTCCCACGGGTCTTCATTGAGGAATCGGATGCAGGAATCGAAGGTGGCACCGCCCCAGCACTCGACGGACCAGTAGCCGGCTGCGTCGATGTCGGCACACGCCTCGACCATGTCTTCCATGGCCATGCGGGTGGCCATCAGGCTCTGATGCGCGTCGCGGAGGGCGACCTCGGTAACGCCAATTTGTCGCGGACTCATGTCTTCATCCTCCCATGTCGAGGGTCTCCGCCCAAGCCCGGGGTCCCCCTTAAGGAGGCCGCCAAAGTCTTCATGTCAAGGCATTATGGAGGTCAGACCACATTTCCGACGGACAAGGCACAATGTCTTGTGAAGAAGATCACAAGATGCCCGCCGGCTCCGGACGGACCGACGGCCGCCCTCCCATACGGGGAGGGCAGTGA
>NZ_JBHWOO010000207.1:0-7691 GCF_043424415.1 Luteococcus sp.
AATGTCCGAGCACCCGCTGGCGCGGGCCGTGGTCGACGCCGCCCGCGAGGCGGGCCGGCCGGTGGCTGCGGCCGTCGACTTCGCCGCCTTCCCCGGCGGCGGGGTCAGCGCCACCGTGGACGGCCACCACGTGGTCGTCGGAAGCCCCGCCTTCCTCGACACCCAGGCCATCGACACCCACGCCCTGGCCCCCGTGGTGGAGGCCTACCGCCGCCGCGGCGCCACCGCCATCGTCGTGGCCGTCGACGACCGGCCCGCCAGCGTGCTGGCCATCGCCGACCCCCTCAAGCCGACCACCGCCGGCGCGATCGAGGACCTGCGACGCCGCGGCATGAGGGTCGTCATGCTCACCGGCGACAACGCCACCACCGCACGGGCCATCGCCGACGAGCTGCACATCGACGAGGTGATCGCCGACGTGCTGCCCGACCAGAAACACGGTCACGTGCAGGCGCTGCAGGCCCAGGGCCACAAGGTCGCCATGGCCGGTGACGGCGTCAACGACGCGCCCGCCCTTGCCGCGGCCGACGTGGGCGTGGCCATGGGAACCGGCACCGACGTGGCCATCGAGAGCTCCGACGTGACCCTGCTCGGCGGCGACCTGGCCGCCCTGGTCAAGGCCCGCGACCTGTCGGTCGACACGATGCGCAACATCCGCCAGAACCTGGTGTTCGCGTTCATCTACAACGTGGCCGGCATCCCGCTGGCCGCCGGGGTGCTGTACCCCGCCTTCGGATGGCTCCTGTCGCCCATCATCGCGGCAGCAGCCATGGCCCTCAGCTCGGTCAGCGTGATCACCAACTCGCTGCGCTTGCGTCATCACCGCTGACCGACCCCCCAGGCTGGGGCCCCCGTCCACCGGGCGGGGGCCCCAGCTGTGCGTCCAGCCAAACGAAGACTTGAGCGAACCTTGACCGTCACGGCAGTCCCGCCACAACCTGCGCCGGCCACAGTGGGGCCATGAGCACCTTGCACCACGCCCCCGCCCCGGGCCCATCGGGCATGGCGCCGGCCGGATGCGGACGGCGGAACGACCTCCACGCCGGGTTCGGCCAGTGCGTCCCCACCACGGGGACGACGCGATGAGCGGCCTGACGCGCCGTGCGCTGTCCGGCCGCGCGTCGCTCGCCCTGTCCGGGGCCGGGGCGGCGGCCGCGCTCGCGGGCTGCTCCTCCAGCACCGGTGTGAGGGCCGAGGACGGTTTCGACGCCGGGGACGGCACCGTCACCCTCGTCGACCCCGCCCAGCGCACGCCGCTGCCCAGCCTGTCGGGCACCACCCTGGACGGCAACCCGCTCGACCTGTCCCAGTACAAAGGAAAGGTCATCGTGCTCAACGTGTGGGGCTCCTGGTGCCCGCCGTGCCGGCACGAGGCCCCGCAACTGGTCGCGGCGTCAGCGAAGACCACGGGAGTGGCGCAGTTCGTCGGTATCGACACCCGCGACACCAACAAGGCCGCCGCGCAGGCGTTCGTCCGCAACGCGAGGATCGGCTACCCGAGCCTGTACGACCCCGACGGTGCGCTGCTGCTGCGGCTGCGGTCCGTGCCGCCGAAGGCGATCCCCAGCACCCTGGTCGTCGACCGGCAGGGACGCCGCCGCGCGGGTGCTCGGGGAGGTGCGTGCCACCACGTTGGTGGCCATGGTCCACGATGTCGCGGCGGGCAGGTGACGCCGCTCGACGTCCAGGCAGCGCTCTTGGCAGCCCAGTACGGGACGCCCATCTGAGGACGGGGCGCCATTGCTTGCTATTTAGGTAAGGCTTACCTAACTTGTTCTCATGAGCGCTGCTGCCCTGCCTTCCGCCCGGGTCCGCTCACGGGGGCGCCTGTCCGCGCTGTGGGGGCCGGGCCTGATCGTCATGCTCGCCGACACCGATGCTGGATGCCTGATCACCGCGGCCCAGTCCGGCGCGCAGTGGGGGTACGCGATGGTGCTGCCCCAGATCGCCCTGATCCCCATCCTGTTCATGGTCCAGGAGATCACCGTCCGACTTGGTGTGGTCACCGGCAAAGGGCACGGCACCCTCATCCGTGAGCACTTCGGCACGGGATGGGCATGGTTCTCCGGCGCCACCTTGTTCATCTCGGCGATCGGCGCCCTGCTGACGGAGTTCGTCGGCGTGGCCGGCGTGGGTGAACTGTTCGGCATCCCCCGCACCGTCACGATTCCCGTGGCGACCGCTGCACTGGTGGGAGTCTGTTTCACGCGCGGGTACGCGCGGGTGGAGCGGATCGGGATCGTCGTCGGGCTGGGGGAGCTGGCCTTCATCCCGGCGATGCTGCTGGCCCACCCGCGCTGGTCGGACCTGTCCCACGGCCTGCGCCAGTTCCCGGTGCACCATGCGTCCTACCTGTTCCTGCTGGCCGCCAACATCGGTGCCGTGGTGATGCCGTGGATGATCTTCTACCAGCAGAGCGCGATCGTGGACAAGGGCCTGCGGCGCGACCAGCTGGCGGATGAGCGTCGGGACACCGCTGTCGGGTCCGTGTTGACCCAGGTGATCATGATCGTCGTGGTGGTCGCCTTCGCTGCCACCGTGTTCACCACGCGGCGAGGCGCCCCGCTCAACAGCGTGGCGGACCTCGCGCATGGCCTGGCGCCGGCGACGGGTACCGGTGTCGCCGATGTGCTGGTGGGGGTTGCGGTGCTGGGCGGCGCGCTCGTGGCTGCACTCGTGGTGTCCCTGGCCGGGTCGTGGGGGCTGGCCGAGGTGCTGCGGTGGCGGCACAGCCTCAACGAATCCCTCAACCGGGGCAACTGGAAGTTCTACGCCGTCTACATCCTCGCCCACGTGGTCGGGGCTGTGCTGGTGCTCGCCAGCGTCGACCTCGTCAGTCTTGCGGTGGACGTCGAGGTGATGAACGCGCTGCTGCTGCCCGTCACGCTGACCTTCCTGCTGCTGCTCGAGGCGAAGGCGCTGCCCGCAGAACACCGCATGCACGGCCCCTATCGCTGGGTGTGCACTGGGCTTTCCGTCGTCGTGATCGGTTTCGGGCTGTACATGATCCCCCAGGCACTGGGCTGGTGAGCCGCCGAACGCGCGGCTCGTCCCCCTCGACCGGTCCACTGCGCTGGCGCTGACGACACCACGTGGTGGAGCACCGGATGGCCGGCGTGGGATTGAGCAAACCTTGACCGTCGCGGCAGGGCCGCCGCAACATGCGGCGACGAGTGTGGAGCCGTGAAAACGTTGTTGAACGCGCCGGGCACGACCGGCGCCCCCACCCCGGCCCCGTTGGACGTGACGCTGGTCAGCGCACCGGGCTGCCACCTGTGCGAGGACGCCCGCGGCGAGTTGGGCCGCCGCGCCACCGCCGGGCAGGTCGCGGTGCGCGAGGTCGACGCGGAGTCCGACGAGGGCCTCGACCTGGTCACCCGCCACCGCCCGGCCCTCTTCCCGCTGGTCTTGGTCGATGGCGAGTTCTTCAGCGCCGGCAGGCTGCCGCGCCGCAAGCTCGACAAGCTCACCAGTAGCGCCGGGCGGCGATGATGGGAACCGACCTGCTCGCCACCGGCAGCATCCTGGCCGCCTTCTTCGCCGGCATGGTCGCACTGTTCGCGCCCTGCTGCATCGTGTTCCTCGCGCCCTCCTACCTCGCCGCGGCAGTCAAGAACAACCGCTGGCGGCTGCTGCCGCTGACCTTCGTGTTCGCTGCCGGGCTCGCCGTCGTGCTGGTGCCGATCACCCTGGGCGTCAGCCTCATCTCCGGCGCCATCGCCAAGTACCACCAGCCGCTCTACTGGGCCGGTGGGCTGCTGATGATCGGCCTCGGCGTCCTGGCCCTGTCCGGGCGGATGTGGTCGATGCCGTCCATGCTGCGCGCCCCAGCCACCGGCCGCGGCGACTCGGCCACCTTCTTCAGCCTCGGCGTGTTCTCCGGCATCGCCTCCAGCTGCTGCGCCCCCGTCCTGGCCGGAGTCATGACCCTCTCGGCCCTGTCCAGCAATCCTGTCGGTGGGCTGATGCTGGGGCTGGCGTTCGTGTTCGGCATGGTCATCCCGCTGTTCGTGATGGCGCTGGTGTGGGACGCCGCGAACCTCAGCCAGCGCCGCTGGGGCAAGGCGCATCCCCTCCACCTGCGCATGGCCGGACGCGACATCCACACCACCAGCATCAACCTCCTCGTCGCCGTCGCCTTCTGGGTGATGGGCATCTGGGTCATCGTCCTCGCCCAGGCAAGGACAATGACCGGCCCCGGCAACTGGTTCCAGCGTGCCGCCGGCGCCTGGGTCAGCGACACCGCCCGCCGGATCCTCACCGTGCTCGCACCCATCCCCGACCCGGTCCTCGGCCTGGCGCTGCTCGCCGTCGCCGCCGCGTTCGTCTGGTTCACGCTGCGCGAGCGGCGCCACGACACGCACACCCCCACCGGTTCCGCGGACCACGCCCACTGCCACGACCAGCACCACACCAACGTCAGGACACCCGCATGAGCACCACGCGCAACCCCCGCACCAGCAGCCGCCGCGAACAGCTGCACCAGCAACAACACGCCGATGCGCTGGCCCAGGCCAAACGGCGCCGCACCCGCCGGCTGCTCGGAGCACTCGCCGCCGTGATCGCGGTCGTCATCATCGGCCTCGGCCTGTGGAGCGCGCGACCGAAGAACGGCGCAACCAGCGGCACCGCACCCCAGTTCAGCCTGACCACCACCGCCGGAACCACGGTGTCCCTGTCCGACTACAGGGGCAGGCCCGTACTGCTGTACTTCAACGAGGGAGCAGGCTGCGGAGCCTGCACCCAGCAGATGGCCACGATCGAGAAGGACCCGGCCTTCCAGAAGTCCGGCATCACCGTGTTACCCATCGTCATGAACACCAAGGCCCAGATCCAGCCCGACCTCGACACCTACGGCGTCAAGACCCCCTACCTGCTCGACGACGGCACCGTCTCCAAGGCCTACGACACCTTGGGCAAAGGCATGCACGCCGACCTGCCCGGCCACGGCTTCGTCCTCATCGACAAGTCGGGCAACAAGGTCTGGCAGGGCGACTACCCCTCCATGTGGATCGACCCCCACGACCTCCTGACCACCGCCAAGAGCCACCTCAGCAACTGACCGCCCAACCAGACCATCCGACCGCGGGGCCGGCGTGCACGCTCTACCCGGCCCCGCCGGTCACACGCCTGGACACCGCGGTTCGGGTCTGGGGAGACGGCCGTGGTGGTTGGCCATCCTGCGTCATGCGCCGTCCCCGCACTGGGCCTCTTTCGGTCATTTCCCGACGATGCCCGACAGTGAGCGCGCGAGCCCTCAACGCTGTGACGCCACTGTCGGACGCGACCGCCGCGAGGGGGCGGCCCCTGCCGGACGGCACCAAGTTTCATCGACTTGACCAGTAGAGCCGCCATGCGATTGGAGGGTTGGTGTACGGCTCCCACACTTGAGGGCGACGAGCTCAACTCTCATTTTGGTGCCCCGAGTGCTGGCGCACTCGGCAGGTTCAATCGGTCGTTGCAACACCGGCTTCTTCTAGGGATCGTAGTTGTTCTTCGAAGACTTCGGCCGGGGTCTTCCATCCAAGGGTCTTGCGGGGGCGGTTGTTGAGGGTATGGGCGACGGCTTCCAGATCGTCAGCCGACCAGCGGGACAGGTCGGTGCCCTTGGGGAAGTACTGGCGCAGCAGCCCGTTGGTGTTCTCGTTGGTGGGCCGCTGCCATGGGCTGTGGGGGTCAGCGAAGTAGACCTTCGTGCCGGTCTCCAGGGCGAAGGTGGCGTGGGCGGACAGTTCTTTTCCGCGGTCCCAGGTGATGGTCTTGCGCAGCTGCTGCGGCAGGGCGGTGATCGACGCGGCCAGGGCGGTGTTCATCGCGGTCGCGCCGTAGCCGCCCAGGGATGGTCCGTTCTTGACCGGCGGGGTCTGGCCCCAGCCCTCCAAGCGCGGGAGGTGGACCAGGATCGTGGCGCGGCTGTGCCTCTCGACCAGGGTGCCGATCGCGGAGCGGCCGGTGCCGATGATCAAGTCGCCTTCCCAATGGCCGGGAACCGCCCGATCAGCGGCCTCGGCGGGCCGTTCGCTGATCACGACATCGGCCGTGACATGCCCTTGGGGCTTGTTCCTCGAACGCTCACGCGGCGAGCGCAGAGCTCTGCCGGTGCGCAGGCAGGCCACCAGTTCCCGCTTGAGCGCTCCGCGGCCCTCGATGAACAAGGCTTGGTAGATGGCCTCGTGACTGATCCGCATGGACTCATCATGGGGGAACTCGACAGCCAGCCGGCCACTGATCTGTTCTGGGCTCCAGGCCTTCGACCAGCGCCGGTCAGCGCGGTGGGGCTTGTTCAACCCTTTCCAGACTGGCGTGTCAGGGCCGTCGACTGTGGTGCCGTCTGGCCGGGCGACCTTGCCAGCGAGCCGGTCCTGGACATAGTCACGCAGCTGCTGGTTGGTGACCATCTTCGCGGTCTTGGGACGTTTCGCGGCCTCTTGGGCCTTCCACTGGGCCACCGTCGCCCGATACTCCCGTGTGCCGCCACGGGTGGCGGCGTTGCGGCGCAGCTCACGACTGATCGTGCCAGGATCACGACCGATCGCCCGGGCGATGGCGCGAACCCCGTTGCCCTGAGCCTTCAGGATCGCGATCTCCTCCCGCTCCTCGAAGGACAGGTAGCGGCCACTCGGCTCGGCCAGACTGATCGGCGGCATGCCCCCAGCGTGACGAAACCAGCGCGACCCGACGGGAACCGACACGCCGACCGCGATCGCCGCCTCCGCCGTCGTGACACCCGTGGCGATCACCCGCCAGAACTCCCGCTGGACAACCCGGGACGGCTGCGGCCTGCCCGGAGAGAACATCAAGGGTCGCAACGCCCTGTCCGCGCGCCACTGTCGCCGCAAACCCTCCGGCGTCTCGCTGGTCTTCATCGACCAATGAACCCTGCCCATCACCAATACCTTCCAGATCAAGGTGTTGCGACGACCAGTTGAATCCGCCTTGCGACCCGGCGTCCGAGTGATGCACCAACTCGGTCAGGTCGGGACCTTCGCGTTGACGGGTCCAGATCGCCTGTTCGAGCGCGTCCAGGACGAGCTGGGTGCTCATCGTGGTGCCCGAACGCCAGCCCACGATCCTGCGGGCGTACGCGTCGGTGACGAACGCGACGTAGACCCATCCCAGCCACGTCGAGACATGCGTGATGTCGGCCACCCGCAACCGGTTCGGAGTCAACGGCGCGAACCGGCGACTGACCAGGTCATCCGGCCGTTCGGCGGCAGGATCAGCGATGGTCGTGCGTTTCACCTTTCCCCGCCGAAAACCTTCCAGGCCCGCCTGGCGCATGAGACGCTCATCGGCGCAGCGCGCGACCGGGATGGCTTCGCGGTTGAGTTGCAGCCAGACCTTGCGGGCCCCGTAGACGCCGAAGTTGGCTTGCTGGGGAGCTTGTCGCGCCACTCGTAGTACGTCGATGGGGCGATCTCGACGCCATGCTCGCTGAGCACCTGGCAGATCGGCTCGACACCCCACCGCAACCCATCCACCTCACGCCGCTCGGCGTGCTCGCGGATGAAGTCGACGATCACTGACCTGGCCGGTCGAGCTCGGCCGCAAAGAAAGGCTTGATATGTAGGTGATCCTGACCCCGGTGGAACAGCGCGGCGACGCGGCGGTGACGATGGTGGTGTCGTCGAGCGGCTGGGGGCCGGTCATGGATGGGTTCGTGCCGAAGCTGGTTTTCGTGGAGGGGCAGC
>NZ_JBHWOO010000208.1:0-13409 GCF_043424415.1 Luteococcus sp.
CGGGGCCCTTGACCAGGATGCCCAGCTGGGCGCCCCGTCCCGTGCCCACCATCAGCGCGGTGGGGGTGGCCAGGCCCAGGGCGCAGGGGCAGGCGACGATCAGCACCGCCACGGCGGCGGTCAGGGCGGCGGACAGCCCGCTCCCGGTGGCCCACCAGTAGCCGAAGGTGGCCAGCGCGATGACGATCACCACCGGCACGAAGATCCCGGAGACCTTGTCGGCCAGGCGCTGGACGTCGGCCTTGCCGGCCTGGGCCTGCTCCACCATCCGGGCCATCTGGGCCAGCTGCGTGTCGGACCCCACCCGGGTGGCGCACACGACCAGCCGTCCGCCGGCATTCACCGTCGCACCCACCACCTGGTCGCCGACGCCCACCTCGACGGGCACGGATTCGCCGGTCAGCATCGAGGCGTCGACGGCGGAGCTGCCCTCGGTCACGATGCCGTCGGTGGCGACCTTCTCACCGGGGCGCACGACGAAGTGGTCACCGGCGGCGAGCTCCGAGATCGGGACGCGGACCTCGCGGCCGTCGCGCAGCACGGCGACGTCCTTGGCGCCCATGTCCATCAGGGCGCGCAGTGCCGCACCGGCCCGTCGCTTCGAGCGGTGCTCGATGTAGCGGCCGAGCAGGATGAAGGTGATGATGCCGGCGGCGGCCTCCAGGTAGATGTTGGCGCTGCCGTCGCCGCGTTCGATGGTCAGCTCGAAGGGGTGCTTCATGCCGGGCATGCCCGCCTCGCCCCAGAAGAGCGCGTAGACCGACCAGCCGAAGGCGGCCGAGGTGCCCATCGAGATCAGGGTGTCCATGGTGGTGGCACCGTGGCGCAGGTTCTTCCACGCCGCCCGGTGGAAGGGCCAGGCACCCCAGACCACGACGGGGGAGGCCAGGGTGAGGCTCAACCACTGCCAGTGGGTGAACTGCAGTGCCGGGACCATCGCCATGGCGACCACCGGGATGGTCAGCACGGCGGAGACCAGCAGGCGGGTACGCAGGGAGTCGAGGGCCCGGTCGGTGGGCTCCTGACCGGCCTCGGACGGGGAGTCGGCGGCGCCGGTCGCCGTCTCGGTGGCCGGAACCCGGGCCTGGTAGCCGGCCGCCTCGACGGCCGCCACCAGGTCCTCGACGGTGGTGCCGACGGGCATCTGGACCCGGGCCTTCTCGGTGGCGTAGTTGACGCTGGCCTCCACGCCGTCGAGCTTGTTGAGCTTCTTCTCGATCCGGTTCGCGCACGACGCGCAGGTCATGCCCACCAGGTCCAGTTCCACCTCGCTCGAGCCGGCCTCGGGTGCCAGGTCGATGGTGGTCCGCGGGAGTGCGGGGGTGGTCATCAGTGCCCTCCTCGGGGCTCGTCCTTTGCAAGTACCCCAGCGGGGTATATGTATAGGACAGTACCCCCCATGGGTACCGGTATCAAGTACCCATGGGGGGTATGGGCGGGAGGAGATTGCCCGGATGCTCGCCGCGAGCCTGCTCAGCCGATCCGGCCGCCGCGCATCGCGGCGATGACGCCGCCGTCGCACAGGATGTCCGAGCCGGTGACGAAGGCGCCGCGCTCGTCCATCAGGAAGGCCGCCAGGCCACCGATCTCGGAGGGGGTGCCCATCCGCCCGGCGGGGGAGCGGTCCAGCATGACGCGGTAGGCCCCGGCCTGCGGGCCGTTCATCTCGTGACGGCCCAGCGGCGTCGAGATGATGCCCGGGCTCAGGCAGTTGACCCGCGCCCCCCGGTCGCCCCAGGCCAGTGCAGCCGCCTGCACGCGCAGCGCATTGGCGCGCTTGGCCAGGATGTAGGCCGCGCCGGAGTCGTCCACCTCGGCCAGGGCAGGCAGGGCCGCCAGCTCGTCCAGCCCGGCGAAGGCCAGCTGCTGCTCCAGCTCGGCGTCGAAGGAGCCCATGTGGCCCGCCTGGCTGGCGATCACGATGCCCGAACCTCCCTCGCCGATGACCTTGCCGAAGGCGTCCAGCACGAAGGCCGTGCCCATCAGGTCCACCGCGACGATGGCCTCGGGCGGTGCCTGGTTGGGGGAGACGCCGGCGGCGTGGACGACGCGGGTGACGGTGCCCAGGCCGTCGGCGAAGGCGGCCAGCGCCTCCACCTGGTCGCGCCTGCTGACGTCGACGAGGTGCGTCTCGACGGTGAAGCCCTCATTGCGGAGCTCCTCGGCGCGGGTGTCGAGCTGTTCCTGCTTGAGGTCGGCCAGCACGAGGGTGCGGCCCACGGCGCACTGCCGGGCGATGGCCACGCCGATGCTGCCGGTGCCGATCAGGACGGCGATCTGGTCAGTCATGTCTCCTCCTGTGGGTGCTCGGGGTACGGGTCAGTCGTGGATGCGCAGGCCGTTGAGCATCTCGACGGTGTTGGGGCTGCTGTGGTCGATGATCTCCGAACGGCCCAGGTCGAGCCCGGCGATCTCGTCCATCTCGGCCGCGCTGAGCTCGAAGCCCCACACGTCGGCATTGGCCTTGATGCGCTCGCTGGTCACCGACTTGGGCAGCACGCTGACGCCGCGCTGGATGTTCCAGCGCAGGGCGACGTGGGCTGCGCTGACGCCGTGGGCCTCTCCGATCCGGCTGAGGACGTGGTGGGTGAAGATGCCGTGCTGGCCCTCCGCGAAGGGGCCCCAGGCCTGCGGGGCGACACCCAGCTTGCTCATCGTGGCCAGGGCGTCGGCCTGCTGGAAGAAGGGGTGCAGCTCCACCTGGTTGACGGCCGGCACGACGCTGGCGTTCAGCGCCAGGTCCACCAGGCGCTCGGGGTAGAAGTTCGAGACGCCGATGGCGCGCACCAGGCCCTCGTCGAGCAGCTGCTCCATGACGCGCCAGGAGCCGTAGTAGTCGTTGAAGGGCTGGTGGATCAGGTACAGGTCGAGCCGGTCGGGGCCGAGCTTCGACAGCGAGGTCTCGAAGGCGGCGCGGGCGGCTTTCTCGCCGGCGTCCTGGATCCACAGCTTGGTGGTGACGAAGACCTCGTCGCGGGCGATGCCGCTGGAGGCGATGGCGCGGCCGACGGCCTCCTCGTTGCCGTAGGCGGCGGCGGTGTCGATCAGCCGGTAGCCGGCCTCCAGGGCCTCGCTGACGACGCGCTCACACTCGGCGGCGTCCGGGACCTGGAAGACGCCGAAGCCGAGCAGGGGCATCTCGACGCCGTTGTTCAGGGTGACGGTCTGCTGTGCAGTCATGGTGTTCGTCCTTGCTCTGGGGTGCTGTGCCGCCAGTCTGCGTGCCGCTGTGGCAGGAGAACAGTGCCGATCGGTCAGGCTGGCATAACCTTGGTGCATGGTCACCGTTGAGCAGCTGCGTCACTTCCTCGCCGTCGTCGAGCACGGGACGCTGACTGCGGCCGCCGACGAGCTGCACCTGTCGCAGCCCGCCCTGTCGCGCTCGATGCAGCGCTTCGAGCGGGCCTTCCCCTCGCCGCTGTTCGAGCGCAGCGCCAACCAGGTCGCCATCACCGAGGCCGGGGAGCTCGCCGCCGTCCATGCGCGACGGGTGCTGGCCGAGCTCGACGAGATGCACGCCGCCGTGGCCGAGCTCGACCGGCGCCGCCGCACCATCGACGTCGTCTCCTGCGCCCCGGCGCCGCTGTGGCGGCTGCTGCCCCGCATCGAGGCGGCCTGCCCGGGGCTGACGATCACCTCCCGGCTTGGGAGCCTCGACGAGGTCTCGCGTGCGCTGGCCGAGGGCGAGGTCCACGTCGGGATCAGCACCGAGCCGCCGCCCGACGACGTGCCGGGCTTCCGCTGCGGCGTCGAGCACCTCTTCCTCTCGGTGCCACCCGCCCACCCGGCCGCTGCACTGCCCGGCATCCGGCTGGACCAGCTCGACGGCGAGACCATGCTGCTGCACTCCCGGATCGGCTTCTGGGCAGAGCTGGTGCGCTCCCGAATGCCGCGCGCCCACTTCCTGGTCCAGGAGCCCGACGCGCTGGTTGAGATCGCCCGCACCTCCAGCCTGCCGGTCTTCAGCACCGACCTTGCGCTGGCCGAGCTCGGCGCGGACCCGCACCGCGTCCAGGTGCCGGTGCTGGACGAGCAGGCCAATCCCACCTACTGGTGCCACCTGTCGCCGCGGGCCGACGAGCGGCTGTTGCGCCTGGCCCGCACCATCGGGACGAGGGGGCTCTGGCGCAATTGAGGGGGTGCGGCAGGACGGGCTGATCGTCATCTCTGGCAGCATGTCGGCATGACCAGTGCCGGTGACCAGCCCGCCCCGCCGCGTCCCCTGACCGCAAGGGAGCGCGAGACACTCCAGTGGATGGTCCTGCACGGCACGGCCGATCCCCAGCCCACCGACGAGGAGCGCCGCGCGTGGCTCGTCCAGGTCCCCGGGGCCATGGTGTACAGGACTTGCGGTTGCGGTGCGTGCCCGAGCATCGAACTGGATCCCGGGGACCCGTCAGGGCCGCGGACGGTGCTGGCCGGCGAGGCTGAGGGGCTGGGCCTGGCGCTGTTCATCGACGACGGCAGGCTCTCCTACCTGGAGGGCTTTCCCGTCGAGGAGGGCGTCTTCCCGGTCTTCCCGCCGGTCGAGGAGCTCAGCTGAGTCTCCGGATCGGAGGGGTGACCATCCCGGGACAGGCGTGGCCACCAGCTGGTTCGATGGGCCCATGTCGATGCACTTCTACCGTCCCGCCGACGGCCACGGCCTGCCCCACGATCCCTTCAACGAGATCGTCGCTCCCCGCCCCATCGGCTGGATCGGCACCCGGGACGCCGACGGTCGCCGCAACCTGGCGCCCTATTCCTTCTTCAATGCCTTCAACCACCGTCCGCCGATCATCGGTTTTGCCAGCATCGGCTGGAAGGACACCGTCGCCAACTGCGCCGCGACAGGCGAGTTCACCTGGAACCTCGTCAGCCGTCCGCTGCTGGAGCAGATGAACCAGACCTGCGCCCCGACCGACGAGGACGAGTTCGAGCGCGCCGGACTGCTGGCCGCCGAGTCGGTCGAGGTGTCCGCGCCGAGGGTGGCCGCGGCCGGGGTCAACTTCGAGTGCCGCGTCACCCAGCAGCTCGAACTCACCGACCGTGCCGGCGACGGGGTGGGCACGTGGGTCACCTTCGGCGAGGTCGTCGCCGTCCACATCGACCAGGCCCTGCTGCCGGACGGCATCTTCGACACCGCCGCCGCCCTGCCGATGCTGCGTGCCGGTGGCCCGGCGGCCTACTTCGGCGTCGACCCCTCGACCCGCATCGACCTGCACCGGCCCCGGGACTGAGTCGCCGCGTCACCTCGCCGACGGACGGGTCAGGCGCGCTCGTCCTGCAGCTCCTGCGCCGCGCCGACCAGCCCGGGCCGGTCGTCGGTGACGGTGGCCAGCAGCAGCGCGCCATCCACCTCGGGCGCCTTCGCGGCCCGCAGCACCTCGGCTGCCTTGTGCGAGAAGTCGCGCCCGGCGCGTCGCTCGGCGGTGCCCGCGCGGCTCGGGTCGGCGAAGGCGACCAGCACCTCCGCGGCGTGCGAGCGCACGGCGGCGTCCTCGCTGTCGAGGGCGGTGGCCAGCGCGTCGATGGCCGGTTCGCCGTACTGCAGCAGCGCCCGGGTCAGGCCGTGGCGCAGTTCCGCCTTGTCCGAGCCCAGGTGCCCGACGAGCACGGCAAGGCTCTCGGGGGATGCGATGCGGCCCAGCGCCCACCAGGCCTTGGCGGCGACCACCGGATCGGGGTCCGAGGCGTGGGGGAGGATCGCGGGCGTGGTGGCCGGGTCACCGATCTTGCTCAGCGCGTGCAGCACCGGCTCCTTGGGGACGCCGTCGCGCTCCAGCGCCGCGACGAGCACCGGCGTCGCTGCCTGTGGCCGGGCCACGACCGCCCAGATGAGGGTCTCACGGACGAAGTCGTCGGGCTCGGCGGCCATCTGGTCGACCAGCTCCCACATCAGCGGGCTGGCATCGGCCATCCCCAGGTGCAGGGCTGCCTGCTGGCGCACCGGCGCCTCCTCGGAAGTGAGGGCGGCCATCAACGTCTCGAGCGTGTTCACACTGCCAGAGTAGGTCGCCGAGCCAGAGACACCTGTGTGGATGTCCCGGGTTTCCTGCCCACTGGGCACGTCGGGACCCCACCGGGCACGTGCTGCACGACCTGCCCGGTCGGTCTCCCACGTGCGCAGTGGGACCGGGGTCCTGTGCGGGCGTGGCGGGTACCCCGGATTTGACCGCAAAGTAGGATCCTTGTGCCCCGACACATGCACGAAGGAAGCGCCATGAAGGTCCTGCCCACACACACCCACCATGCCCGCCTCGCGGCCCACGCCCTGTGACCGGCGGTGACGGCCGTCCCTCCGGACGCACCGCGACCTGGTGGACCATCCTGTGCCTGCTGGCCGGCCTGCACCTGATCGGCCTCGGTGCGCTGGTGATGTCGGTCGGGCAGTCCGACGACTCGCCCGGCCTGGGCGGTTTGGGTCTGGTGAACGCCATCATCGGCCTGGTGGTGCTGGTGCGGGCAGTGCAGGGACGCAGACGGTGAGCGAACAGTCCGCGAGCACTCCCGCGGCCCCCACCGAGATGACCCGCGAGGCGAAGCTCGCCGTCGGGGTGCTCGTCTTCGGCGCCTTCGCCATGATGCTGAACGAGACCACCCTCGCGGTCGCGCTCCCGGCGATCATGGGCGACCTCGGGGTGGAGGCAAACACCGCCCAGTGGCTGATGACCGGCTTCATGCTCACCATGGCCGTGCTGATGCCGGCGATGGGCTGGGTGATCGACCGCTTCACCACCCGCGCCAACTTCACCGCCTCGCTCGGGCTCTTCCTGGCCGGCACCATCGGCGCCGCGCTGGCCCCGAGCTTTCCGGTGCTGCTGCTGGCCCGCGTGCTGCAGGCCGCCGGCACCACCATCCTGATGCCGCTGCTGATGACCATCGTGATGCGCGTCGTTCCGGTGGGGCGGCGCGGCACCGTGATGGGCCTGATCTCGGTGGTGATGGCAGTCGCACCCGCCCTGGGCCCGTCGGTGGCCGGGCTGGTGCTGTCCTTCTCCACCTGGCACACGATCTTCTGGCTGATGGTCCCGCTGGTCGGAGGCGCCGGCCTGGTGGGCCTGGGCGTGATGCCGAGCGTCGGCGTCACCAGGCGCTCCCGCTTCGACATCGTCTCCATGCTGCTGTCCGCCGTCGCCTTCGGCGGGCTGATCTATGCCATCAGCTCGATCGGGGCCATCCTCGGGGGCGGACCCAGCGGACGCATCGCGCTGGGCCTGTTCGCGCTCGGTGCCGCCAGCCTGCTGGTCTTCGGACGGCGCCAGGTCCGTCTGGGGCGCACCGACGACGCCCTGCTCGACCTGCGCCCCTTCACCGTGCGCAACTACTCCCTCTGCCTGGGAGTGTTGCTGCTGGTGCACGCCGCGCTGCTGGGTGCGCTCAACGTGCTGCCGCTCTACATCCAGCAGTCGCTGCTGGCCACTGCACTGGTCTCGGGGCTCGCCGTGCTGCCGGGCGGTCTGCTGGAAGGCCTGCTCTCGCCGCTGTTCGGACGCATCTACGACCGGGTGGGGCCGCGGCTGCTGGTGGTCCCCGGGGCCATCATCGTCGCCGCATCGCTGCTGGTGCTCGCCACCGTCGACCACCGCAGCTCCCTGGCCTTCGTCATCGCGGTCCACGTGATCTTCTCGGTGGGCCTGTCGATGGTCTACACGCCGCTGATGACCACCGGCCTGGGATCGCTGCCCGACGAATTGCACGCCCACGGCTCGGCCATCCTCAACACCCTGCAGCAGCTGGCCGCCGCCATGGGAACCGCCTTCATGATCGCCACCTATTCCGGGGTGGCCGCCGGTCGGATCGCCCAGGGGATGGGGGCGCCCGAGGGGCTGGGGGAGGGGGCCGCCACCACCTTCCTGGTCACCGGCCTGGTGGCATCGGTGGCTGCCGTCGGCTCCTTCTTCGTGCGGCCCGTGCCCTCCGCGGCCGGGCACTGAGATGCCAGCGGCCGGCCCCGTTGCCGTCACCAGGGTCGGCATCTCACTGCGTCGCAATGGCGACCGCCGGTTGGCCGCGGCTTGTAGAATTGGTCCGACAGCGCGTCGGACGGGCCGCCGCGTCGCCCCGGGAGATGATGAATGCTGACGGTTCTGGCACTGCACCTGCTCGCGGCCGTCACAGCACCCCTCCTGATCACGCACCTCGGTCGGCGTGCCTTCTGGTTGCTCTCCCTACCCTCCGTGGCCACCGCAGCCTTCGCCGTCGCCCACCTCAGTGCCGTGAATGCCGGCCAGGAACCCATCTACCGCCGCCCCTGGGTGCCTTCCATCGGCCTGGCGATCGACCTGCGCATCGACACCCTCGCCCTGGTGATGAGCCTGGTCGTGGGCATCGTCGGCGCCATCGTGCTGGCCTACTGCAGCGCCTACTTCGACGCCGATGAACCCCACCTGGGACGATTCGCGGCGCACCTGACCGCCTTCGCCGGGGCGATGACCGGCCTGGTCTGGTCGGACAACCTGCTGCTGCTCTACCTGTTCTGGGAGCTCACGACGATCCTGTCCTACCTGCTGGTGGGGCACTACATCAAGAGTGAGGACAGCCGCAATGCCGCCACCCAGGCGCTGGTGGTCACCACCGCCGGCGGCCTGGCGATGCTGGGCGGCATGGTCCTGCTGGCCGTCGAGGCCGGCACCTGGGACCTGGCCGAGCTGGTTGCCGCCGCCCCGCGGGGCCCGCTGGTCAGTGTCGCCGTCGTGCTGCTGCTGGTGGGGGCCATGACCAAGTCGGCCCAGGTGCCCTTCCACTTCTGGCTGCCCGGCGCGATGGCCGCACCCACCCCCGTCTCGGCCTACCTGCACGCCGCGGCGATGGTGAAGGCCGGCGTCTACCTGGTGGCCCGGCTGGCCCCCGGCTTCGCCACCGCCGACGCCTGGCGCCCCACCATCCTGGTGCTCGGCGGCGCCACCATGCTGATCGGTGGCTACCGCGCGTTGCGCCAGGTGGACCTCAAGCTCGTGCTCGCCTACGGCACCGTCAGCCAGCTCGGCTTCATGATGGTGCTGGTCGGCACCGGCACCCACGACGCCGCCCTGGCCGGCATCACCATGCTGATCTCCCACGCCGTGTTCAAGGCGGGGCTCTTCCTGTCGGTCGGCACCATCGACCACGCCACCGGCACCCGCGACGTGCGCTCCCTGTCCGGCCTGGCGCGGCGGATGCCGTGGCTGGTGGTGGCCACCACACTGTGCTGCGCCTCCATGGCCGGGCTGCCCCCGATGGCCGGCTTCGTCGGCAAGGAGGCCGTCTACGAGACCTACCTGCACGGGGCTGAGCCGTGGTCCCGCTGGATGCTGGCCGTCCTGGTCCTGGGCTCGGTGCTCACCTTCGCCTACAGCGCCCGCTTCCTGTGGGGTGCCTGGTTCGACAAGCAGGACGTCGAACCCACCGAACTGCACCCGCCGAAGGTTGCCGCCACCGCCCTGCCCCTGCTGCTCGGCATCGGCAGCCTGGCCCTCGGATTCGCCGCCGCCCCCATCGAGGCACTGGTGCGCCCCTACCGGGAACTCTTCGAGCCCTCCGACCACCCCATCCACCTGGCGCTGTGGCACGGCTTCGGCCCCACCCTGCTGCTCACCGCCATCACCATCGCCGCCGGTGCCGTGATGGCCTGGCAGCGACGGCGCGTCGCCCGCCTGCAGGGCGCCCTGCCTCACCCGCCGGCCGCCGTCTCCGCCTACCGCCTGGGCATGCGCGCCCTCGACCGCGTCTCGGTCGAGGTGACCGGCTTCATGCAGCGCGGATCGCTGCCGCTGTCCCTGAGCCTGATCCTGGGCGTCTTCGTCGTCTCCTCGGCCCTCGGTCTGGCCGGCACCGGGCTCCGGATGGACCCGCTGGCCTGGGACGAGCCGGCCCAGCTGGCCGTGGTGCTGGTCGCGGCCGTCGCCGCCTTCAGCAGCGTGCGCTCCCACCGACGGATGCGCGCCGTGATCCTGGTCAGCATCACCGGCTATGCCTGCGCCATGGTCTTCCTCATCCAGGGCGCGCCCGACCTGGCGCTGACCCAGGTGCTGGCCGAGACCATCTCGTTGGTCATCTTCGTGCTGGTGCTGCGCCACCTCTCGGCCCGCTTCAAGGAGGAGCCGCCGGCCTGGGAGCGCGGCCTGAGGGTGGCCTTCGGGATCGCCTCCGGCCTGGTGGTGGCGCTCGCCACCCTGGTGGCCGGATCGGCCCGCACGGCGCCGCCGTCCTCGATCGGCTGGCCCGACGGCGCCCTCACCTTCGGCGGCGGCGGCAACATCGTCAACGTCGCCCTGGTGGACATGCGTGCCTGGGACACCATGGGCGAGATCTCGGTCGTGCTGGTGGCCGCCACCGGCATCGCCAGCCTGGTCTTTCGCAACAGCAAGCGCGTCGAGGCCAACCGTCGCGACGTCGCCGCCATCCGCGACGAGCGCGGCAACAACACCGGCGCCCGATGGCTGGCCACCGGAACCGACACCGAGGACCGCCGCGCCTCGCTGATCTTCGCCGTCGTCACTCGCATCGTCTTCCACACGATCATGCTGTGGTCGCTCTACCTGCTGTTCACCGGACACAACGCGCCCGGCGGCGGCTTCGCCGCGGGCCTGGTGGCGGGCATGGGGCTCGTGGTGCGCTACCTGGCCGGTGGCGGCGAGGAGCTGCGCGCCGCCGCCCCGGTGATGCCCGGTGTGCTGCTGGGGTCCGGGCTCTTCCTGTCGGCCGGCTTCGGGCTCGCCTCGATGATCGCTGGCGGAGACGTGTTGCAGAGCTGGACCTTCGACTTCCACCTGCCGCTGGTGGGTGACCAGCACCTGGTGACCAGCGTCTTCTTCGACATCGGCGTCTACCTGGTGGTGATCGGCCTGGTGCTCGACATCCTGCGCAGCCTCGGCGCCGCCCTGGACGAGGACCCGGGCCGTCACCTCCAGTACGTGCAGGGTGGCGGCGTCATCGGCGCCGTCGAACCGAAGGAGCTGGGACGATGAGCCCCAACCTCGTGCTCTCGCTGCTGGCCGGGACGCTGTTCGGCTGCGGCGTCGTGCTGCTGCTCTCCCGAAGCCTGGTGCGTGCCCTGCTCGGCATCATGCTCATGGGCAATGGCGTCAACGTGGTCTTCATGGTGGCATCGGGCCCTTCGGGCAAGGTGCCGCTGGTCACCAAGGACCAGCTCGGCAAGGTCATCGTCGGGCCCGGCGGGATCAGCGACCCGCTGCCGCAGGCGATGGTGCTCACCGCCATCGTCATCACCTTGGCCATGACCGGCTTCGTGCTCTCCCTGGTGCACCGGCAGTGGCAGCTGGCCGAGACCGACACCGTCGAGAACGACCCCGAGGACGAGCGCATCGCACGGATGGCGGAGACCAATGCCATCTCCGGGTCCGACTACACCGACACCGCCGACCCGCACGCCCTGGCCGACGACGTCGAGGACGCCCCGCCCGAACCCATGCCGGACGGCGACGAGCCCGGCGAGCTCGAGGAGATCGAACGATGACGGCCGCCTGGCTCGTCCCGCTGCCCGTGGTGCTGCCCCTGATCGGTGCCGGCCTCACGGTGGTCGCCGGACGTCGCACCGTGCTGCAGCGCATCATCACCGCCACCATCTTCCTGGCGGTGGTGGCGATCGCCGCGACCCTCCTGGTGACCGCCAGCCACGGTGAGCGCCTGACCGTGGCCGTGGGCGGCTGGCACCCGGTCGACGGCATCGTCCTGGTCGTGGACCGGCTCAGTGCCCTGATGCTGCTGGTCAGCTCGGTGGTGACCACCGGCGTCATGTTCTACGCCATGGGCCAGGGCGTGGCCTCCGACGACCTCGAGGACGGGGGAGCTCCGCTGCCGATCTTCCACCCCACCCTGCTGGTGCTCTCGGCGGGGGTCTCGACCACCTTCCTCTCGGGTGACCTGTTCCACCTCTACGTCGGCTTCGAGATGCTGCTGTTCGCCAGCTTCGTGCTGCTCACCCTGGGCGGCACCGAGTCGCGGGTGCGCGCCGGCGCCAACTACGTGGTGGTCAACCTGGTGAGCTCGATCATCTTCCTGCTGGCCATCGGCCTGGTCTACGCCGCAACCGGCACCGTCGACATGGCCCAGCTGGCCCAGCGCCTGGACGACCTGCCGCTGGCCACCAACCTGATGCTGCACGCGATGCTGCTGGTGGGCTTCTGCATCAAGGCGGCCGTCTTTCCGATGTCGGGCTGGCTCCCGGACTCCTACCCGACCGCCCCGGCGCCGGTGACGGCGGTCTTCGCCGGCCTGCTGACCAAGGTGGGAATCTACTCGATCATCCGCACCGAGACCCTGCTCTTCCCCGACGGGCGGCTGGACCAGGTGCTGCTGTGGGCGGCGCTGCTGACGATGGTGGTCGGCATCCTCGGGGCCGTCGCCCAGGACGACATCAAGCGTCTGCTCTCCTTCACCTTGGTCTCGCACATCGGCTACATGGTCTTCGGCCTGGCCGTCGGCAACGTACAGGGCGACTCGGCGGCCATCTTCTACGCCGCCCACCACATCACGGTGCAGACGGCGCTGTTCCTGGTGATCGGCCTGATCGAGCTGCGGGGCGGCTCCACCTCGCTGGACCACCTGGGTGGCCTGCTGAAGATGGCGCCCGGGCTGGCGCTGCTGTTCTTCCTGCCGGCCCTCAACCTGGCCGGCATCCCGCCGCTGTCTGGCTTCCTGGGCAAGGTGGGACTGCTGGACGCCGCCGCCCACCACGGCGGCTGGCTGGCGTGGACGGTGATGGCGGGGGCCCTGGTGACCAGCCTGCTCACCCTGTATGCCATCAGCCGCGTCTGGGGCCGTGCCTTCTGGCGCACACCCCGGGCCCTGGTCACCGCCGCAGACGGGAGCAGCGCCGACGTCACCGGCGACCAGGCCGAGGCCGTGGTGGCCTCCCGACCGCTGCCGCGCAGCGTCGTGCTGCCCAGCGCCGCGCTGGTGCTGCTGAGCTGCCTGTTCACGGTGGTGGCGGGGCCGCTGTTCGGCTACACCGATGACGCTGCCCGCCAGCTCGCCGATCGTGCCGGCTATGTGTCCGACGTGATGACGACGGGAGGTCGCTGATGGCTCGCCCGCACCTGTTCAACCATGGACGCAATGCCTCCACCGTCGCGCTGGCGGTCGTGTGGGTGATGCTGATGGGCCAGGTCACCTGGATGAACGTGATCAGCGGCCTGCTGCTGGCGATGCTCATCCAGTGGCTCTTCCCGATGCCCTCGCTCACCGCTCAACTTCGGGTGCACCCGTGGAAGACAGCGGTGCTGCTGGCACGCTTTGCCTTCGACCTGGTGCGGGCCAGCTGGCACGTCGCCTGGCTGGCGATCCGTCCCCGCCCGGTGGGGCGGGGCAGCCTGGTGGACGTGCAGCTGCACCTGCACGATGACCTGCGACGCACCATCATCGCCGAGTTCACCTCGCTGGTGCCTGGCACGGTCGTCATCGACGTGCACCCCGAGACCAGCATCCTG
>NZ_JBHWOO010000209.1:0-30076 GCF_043424415.1 Luteococcus sp.
GCGGGTGCAGCAGGCCAATGCCGCCGGCGAGCTGAAGAGCGCCTCGGCCAAGCTGACCCAGCTCAACCAGGGCGCCCAGCAGGTGGCCGACGGCGCAGGCGACCTTCACGCGGGCATCGACAAGGCCTCCACCGGCGCCGGCACCCTCTCGGCCGGGGTCGCCAAGGCCCACGGCGGCGCTTCCCAGCTGAGCACCGGCATGGGCCAGCTCGACGAGGGCCTCGGCACCATGGACAAGGGCGCCAGCTCCCTCGACGACGGCCTGGCCCAGCTGGAGAAGGGCTCGCAGCAGCTCACCAAGGGACTCAGCGACGGCGTCAAGCGCATCCCCGCCATCTCGGGCGACAGCGCCGAGGGTGCCGCGCAGGTGCTCTCCTCGCCCGCGCACGTCGAGACCCTGGTGGAGAACCCGGCCCACGTCTACGGCCGCGGCCTGGCCCCGCTGTTCTTCTCGATCGCCATGTGGGTCTTCGGCATCTCCGGCTTCCTGGTGATGCGTCCCATCTCGGGCCGCCTGCTGGCCGGGCGCATGAGCGCGTTGCGCCTGGCCCTGAGCGCCTGGATCCCCTTCGGGACGGTCGCAGTGGCTGGTGCGATCCTGATGCTGGCAACGGTCTGGGCCACCCTGGGCCTCGACCCGCTGCACGGTGTGGCGACGGTGGCGCTGACGGTGCTGGTGGCGGTGGTCTTCAGCCTGGTGGCGCACCTGATGCGCATCGCGCTGGGCCTGCCCGGATCGGCCCTGCTGCTGGTCTGGCTGATCCTGCAGCTGGCATCCACCGGCGGCACCTACCCCGCCGACGTGCTGCCGCCCTTCTTCCGCTGGATCAGCCCCTTCATGCCGATCACCTATTCGATCGACGCCTTCCGGGTGGTGATCTCGGGCGGGCTGTGGAGCCACTTCGTGCACGACGTGGTGGTGCTCGCCGGCATCGGTCTGGCCGCGCTGGCGCTCGACGTGCTCGCGGTGAGAGCCCGGCAGCGCTTCACGCTCAGTGACCTGCATCCGGCTCTGGAGCACTGAGGCGCAGTACCGGGCGGACAGCCCCGGCCGCCCGGCACGTCGGACGACAGGCGCCGGGCGCCCCGGCCCATCCTGACGGCGAGTCAAATTGGTTCATGTTTCAATTGTAGGGCTGGGGGCATGAAGGTCTCCTCGTGGCGGACGGCGTCCGAGCCCCACGGGACATTCCCCCGACGAGCCCCTGACAACAACCAGCACGACCCTGACGAAAGATCCGTCAGGGTCGTGCTGCATCCTCACGCCCCACTCGGCCAGCGGGCGCCCACCACGGCTCAGAGCATGTCCACCAGCGAAACCAGGCCGACGGCGAAGACGGCGATCGCCGAGACCACCAGGTAGGCAGTGAACAGCATCCCGTCCTTGATCCGGCGGTCGGTCTGGGCGTGCGAGAGGTAGAGCGTGGCCACCGAGACCGCCATCAGGTACAGCGCATTGAGGATGCCGCCCAGGATCACCATCTGCAGCGGCGACTTCACCACCACCGCCAGCAGGCCCCAGATCACCGGCATGAAGACCATCAGGAAGCGCATCATCCGGCGACGGGCCGCGGTGTCGGTCCAGGTGAAGGCGCCGAAGACGCTCAACGCGGCAGCGGTCTGGCGGCTCAGGCTGGGCACATTGGCCACGATCGTCTTGAACAGTGCCACCGCAGCAAAGACCAGGAAGACCACCGCCGCCCACGGGCCCATCGTGTCGCCGAAGATGCGCGAGAGCAGCTTGATGACGTCATTGCCGCTCGGGGCCAGGCCCTGCGGGTGCAGCACGGCCGCACCCAGCACGTAGAAGGCGGCGGTCGACATCGTGTAGACCACCCAGCTGAGCCAGGCATCCTTCTTCATCACGCCGATCCAGCCGCGCGCCCGCTCCACCCAGGCCTCGCTGCCGTCATTGGGCCCGGTCCAGGCGGCATAGCCCTTCTCCACGCACCAGAAGGTGTAGGAGCTGATCTCGCCCGCGCCGATCCCGGTGAGACCGAACATGCTCAATGCGATGCCCATCGTCCCGGCCGCAATCTTGAAGCCCATGCCGTGTGCCAGATCGGCACCGTCCCAGGCGAAGGGCGTGAACTGAACACCGAAGACCAGCGCGACGGCCACCGCCGTCACCAGCACCACCAGCACCGTGGAGACCTTCTCGACGATTTCGTAACGGTCGCTGACATGGATGGCGATGGCCACCGCCACCATCACCAGCACCCAGAATCCCAGCGAGGCCTTGGACATCGGATCACCGCCCACCGGCAGCAGCATCGACAGCGCCAGGCCTGCCGTGCCCAGCACGCCGGCCTGGCTGGTGAGGAACTGCAGGAACATCAGCACGGCCAGGTAGCTGATCCAGCCGCGCCGCCCGATGCGTGGCGGCACGTCGTCATAGCCGAAGGTGCCCGGACGACCCGTCGAGATCGACCAGCGGGCCAGCTCGATCTGCACCGCCACCTTCACGAAGGTGGACACGAAGACCAGCCACAGCAGCAGGAAGCCGACCTTGGCGCCGAGCGTGGTGGCGGTGATCAGCTCACCGCTGCCCACGACGGCGGCCGAGGTGATCATGCCGGGCCCCAGGAAGCGCATGCTGGGCCCCCAACCGGTGGGTGGATCCTGCACCTTCGCAGGATCGAGGATGTAGGGGTCGCCCTGCTCCTCTGCCTGGGCAACGGGGGTCTGGGTCATGACAGGCTCCTGGACGGTTACGCCCACCCGGGGGTGGATGGGACGCCCCAGCCTAGGCAGCAGCCAGGCCCGAAGACCATGCCCCGCCAGGCTTGGCCACGAACTGCATGCCGACTGGCGCGTAGGCTGTCAGGGTGCCACCGACGACCGCCCCCGCGCCGCTGGAGGCGTGGTGGAACCCACTCAGCTGGGAGGCACCCTTCGTCGTCGTCGCGGCCGGACTGTTCGTCGTGGTCCTGCTGCGCGCCGGAGGCACCTACCTGCTGGGCCGGCTGCTGCGTCGCGGTTCCGAACGGGGACGCCAGGACGCGGTACGCCCCGGCCTCACCGAGCGCGTCGGCTTCATTCGCGCCGAGCAGGCCCTCAACACCTGGGGTGCCCCGGCGGTCACCCTGGGCTTCCTCACCATCGGCGTGCAGACCATGGTGAACCTGGCCGCCGGATTCACCCGGATGCCGCTGCGTCGCTACCTGCCCGCACTGCTGCTGGGCTGCCTGGCCTGGGCCGCGATCTATGCCAGCGCTGGATTCGTCGGTATCAGCGCCGTGATGGTGCTGTGGCGCATCCACCCGCTGCTGGCCATCTCACTCATGCTGGCGGCAGCCGTCGGGATCGGGCTGCTCGTGCGCAGCCAGCTCCAGCACAACTGACCCGCACCGAGCACACCCAAAGGGTTCCGAGCACACGTTGGAACGTGTGCCCGGAGCCCCTTGCCTGTGCCTCGCGCGGACGAGGCGTCAGGTCACATCGCCGCGAGTGCCTTGTTCGCCAGTCCGCGCGGGTAGTGCGAGCGCATCCGCACCTTGCGCTCCAGGTCCTTGATGATCGCCGGAGTGAAGTCGACGTCGTAGATGTTCTGGGAGCTGCCCAGGCCGCCGGGGGTGAAGACGTTGATCTCCATCAGCTTGTCGCCGACAATGTCCAGGCCCACCAGGAACATGCCGTCACTGACCAGCTTGGGACGGATCACGTCGACCATCTGCAGCATCTCGTCGGTGATCTCGGCCTCCTGGATGGTGCCGCCGGCCGAGACATTGGAGCGCATGTCGGCCGACTCGTTCACCCGGCGGAAGGCGGCGTACTTGCCGTCCACCTTGAGCGGTTCGCCGTTCATCACGAACAATCGGGTGTCGCCGGCGGCAGCGGCCGGCAGGTACTCCTGCGTCACCACATAGCCGTCGCGGCTGATCGCCTCGATGATCTGGTTGAGGTTGGCCGACTCCTCCTCGTTGACCAGGAAGACGCCGGAACCACCCGAGCCCTGCAGCGGCTTCAGCACCGCCTTGCCGCCCAACTCCTTCACGAACTCGCTGATCTGCTGCTCGTCGCGGCTGATCAGGGTCTTGGGACGCACCGCCTCGGGGAAGTGCTGGAAGTAGGCCTTGCTGACCGCCGTCGCCAAGGTCTCGGGATCGTTGACCACCAGCACGCCGCTGGCGGCGATCAGCTGACCAAAGGCGATGCCGGCAGTCGCTGCCCAAGGGCGCTCCGCGTCACTGGCCGGGTCGGAGCGCAGCATCACGACATCGAAGTCGCTCAGCGTGGTCTGGGTGCCCTCGTCCTTCTGGACATCCTCCAGGTAACGCTCATGCGAGCGGTAGCTCTTGGCCTTGCCGGCATGCACCAGGGCACCCAGGGAGCCGTCGGGCAGGTAGTTGAAGTCGCCCAGGCCGATGATGCCCACCTCGTGGCCCAGCTGCACCGCGGTCAGAGCCAGACGGGTGGTGGTGTAGCCAGCCCTCTCGGTGGCGATGTCGTTGACGACGAATCCGATCTTCATGGTTCTCCTAGATGAGGCTGTGTTCAGGGGTGGTGGCGGGGGTGCCGGGCTCAGCGGCCTCGGCGCTGACCAGCTGCGACAGCGGCGTGTGCGCCGCCTCCGCCAGTCGACGCCCCGAAGCCGGATCGGACAGGTAGTGGGGCCGGATGCGCGCTGGCTCGAGAACCCCGCGCCGGTCGAGCTCGGCCACGTCGGGAAGGTCGACCAGCGAGAACTTGCCCAGGTAGAACAGGTCCAGGCTGCCGCCCTCGCGTACATGGGTGAGCAGGTCCACCAGGCCGCGCAGGTAGCAGGCGTCCTTGGGGAAGCCGCCGGAGCGGTGGATGCGCATCACGGTGGTGAAGGCGCTGCCCCGCTTGAAGCCGCGGCTGACCAGCTGCTGCCAGCACTCGGCGAAGGAGCCTCCCTGCAGCATGGCGTCGACGGTCAGCACCCGGCCGGCCAGCTGGCGCAGCCGCGTGCGGGTCAGCTCACCGACGGCGATCTCACCCAGCACGGCCAGGCCCTCCTGGGTCTCGTCATAGCCGGCCAGGCCGGCACCCAGGCAGCGGATCGGCTGCACCGCGCCATTGACCTGGGTCACCAGGTGGGTGCCGATCTCGTGCTGCAGCAGGGCATTGACCCGACGCTTCTGCACCGCCGAGTCCTCCCCCACCAGCAGCGCGTCACCACTGACCAGCACGCCATTGACATCACTACGCAGCTCCGCGCGCATCACCACCTCGGGGTCCTGCTGCTGGTACCAGTCGATCTCGGCCAGCGCCAGGCGGTGGAAGTCGGCAGCCGTGACGGTCTCCTGGTCGCCGGAGTCGGGCTCCACCTCGTCCAGGATGTGCTGGGCGATGTCGTGCAACTCGGGCGTCACCGAACCGTAGAACTCGATCGCCAGCGGCAGGAAGTCGGCGCTGTTGCGGGCACGCAGCAACTCGGCCTGCAGCCGCAGCTCGCGGTGCTTGCCCTGCAGCAGGTGGCGGACCGTGGCGTCCTCCACCTGGTCCACGTCGATGCGCTCCAGCGTGGCCAGCACCACGTCCGGGTCGGTCGACAGCTCGCGGTAGCCGAAGTCGGGCGTGGTGTGCTCACCGGCCACCCAGCGCCGACGCCAGTCCGCGGCATCCACCGGAGTCAGGTCGAGCAGGAAACGGAAGGTCTCCGACAGCTGCGCCAGCTGCTCGTCGACCTGGTGGGCCCTGGCGTCGAGGAAGTCGGTCATGGGCGACCCCCTCACGCGTGGGCGCGCAGCGTCGCGGCCAGCGCCTGCAGCGTCGCGGCCAGCGCCTGCGAAAGCTCGGCGATCCGCGCGGCATCCGGCTGGCCGGTCCACTCGTCCATGAAGCTCTTCTTGAACTCCAGCGCCAGACAGATGCCCTTGTCGGGGTAGCGCTCGTGCACCCAGCGGGCCAGATTGGCACCCTTGAAGCGGACATTCTCGCGCACGTCGAGCGGGCCGTCCGACAACTCCTGCGCGGCCAGGGTGGAGTTGAAGACGTCCACCACATCGCCCCAGCGCTCCCGGTCCAGCGAGCCGGTGCCAACGTTCACGTCGGGATTCTCCTCCTGCGGGGAGGCAGGCTGGTCCGCGCCGTCGCGGCGGTGGTTGTAGGAGTGCACGTCGAAGACGACGAAGGGGCCACGCTCGGCCAGCTCGTCCAGCCGGGTGGCCAGGGCCTCGTAGAAGGCGCGGTGCACCTCGAGCGAGCGATCGGCCACGTCGGCGGGCAGCTCGCCGCCGCGCCAGACCTCCAGGCCCCAGCAGTCCTCGGGGGTGCGGTAGACGGCCTCGTCCTCGCCACGGTTGAGGTCCACCTCGAAACGCGAGCGGTTCACCACCACCCGCGCCGGCACCAGCTGGGCGATCAGGTGGGTGAAGGGGTCCTCCTCACGGAAGCGGTCGTCCTCGTCGAGGTCCATCAGCTCCTGCACCTCGGGCCGCAGCGCGTGCCCGGTGTGGATGGAGGTGGCGACGACCGGCCCGTCCCAGGTGCCCAGGAACTCGAAGGGCTCCACCTCGCCCGTGTGACTGTCAGGGCTCGGGTTGCCGCCCCGTGTCGGGATCTGGGTCGGAGACTGGGCTGGGCTCGCCTGCTGAGTCATGCGCCCAACGCTGCCATGACAAGCACCGTCGCAGCACCAGGAATTGCCAACAGCGAACAAGCCCACAGCGCAACCCCCCGAGCCGCGGCGGACTGTGAGTCTGCTTCAGAAGAAGCGTCCAGCGGGGCTCGGGCAGAGCCGTGGTGCAAGACTCGACTTCGGCGTCCCCCGACGCCCGTGGCCCCGAGGGCCGAAGCCGGCACCGGCCTCGCCCGCTGCGTGCCGCCCGAGCCCCGTGCCCGTGCCTCCTGACCCCGAGAAGATGGCGTGACCCAACATCAGCAGACCTCCGCACCGAGCCGTCGCGACGACGACCCGGCTGCCCGGCCTGCCACCGTGGACGGCCACGCCCTCTGGGGACGCCCACCCGCGCCGCACCAGATGCGGCGGGCCGTCACCACCGGCATCCTCACCCTGGGCCTGATGGCCTGGCTGCTCACGCTGGTGGCCAATGTGCTGCCGATCCACGACCAACCCGCCCTCTCCTCACCCAATGCCCGGCTGGCCTTCGTCCTGTTGCTGGGCCACTTCGCCACCGTGCCCCCACTGCTGCTGACCCGGCGCCGACTGCGCCTGGGCTGGCTGGTGCCCAGCGCCCTGCTGCTGGGCTTCGCCGTGGCGCTGTTGAACCAGCACCGCTACGACCTGAACCCGCACGACCTGTGGTCACCCGGCTACTGGGCGCTGCCCCTGATGGCGGCCACGATGGTGCACCTGCACCGCCAGAGCTACCTGCGCTGCACCGGACTGGTGCTCGGTCTGCTCCTGGCGGGCGAGGCCGCCGCGGCCTGGCTCGACCACCGCCTCACCACCACCCTGGACATCGCCCCGATGGTACTCGCCTTCTCGCCCTTGCTGCTGGTGCTGATGTTCGGCGACGGCCTGCTGCAGATGGCCAGCAGTCTGCAGGCCACCCTCGATGAACAGCACCGGGTACGGATGCTCCATGCCGAACAACGCTCCCAGGTGGAGGATCGTCGCGAGGCCGAGCGGCTGCTGCACGACCACGTGCTGCACGCCCTGCACGCCATCAGCCGCCCCGCCAGCACCGTCGACCTGGCCATGGTGCGGGCCGAGTGCCGCGACGCGGTGGCCGCCCTCTCGCGCCCCGTGGACGCCACCGCGACCACCCGCGTCGAGACCCAGTTGAAGAACAACCCGACCCGGCTGAAGTTGGGGGCGAGCCTGACCGGGCGCAGCGACCCGCTGCCCGAGAAGGTGGCCCGCACACTGGCCTCGGCCGCTCACGAGGCCCTGCGCAATGTGGAGCGCCATGCCGGCCCGAATGCCCGCTGCCAAGTGGTCGTCGCCCAGGAGGGACAGCAGTGCCTGGTGCGGGTCATCGATGACGGCGCCGGCTTCGACCCCACCCACCTGCCGACCGGCCGTCTCGGGGTGCGCCGCTCGGTGCTGCAGCGCCTCGACGACATCGGCGGCGAGGCCGTGGTGGACTCGGCCAAGGGGCGGGGCACCAGGGTCAGCCTGCGCTGGCCGCGCCACGGCGACGGCCTGAGCCCGGCCCTGTTCGAAGAACCCGACGACCGGGTGCGCCGCACCACCGTCCACACCGCCCTGCCCGGACTGGTCTCGGGCCTGCTGCTGTGCCTGCTTCTGGCCGGGTACAGCACCCACCCGACGATGACCCGACTGCTGGGCCTGACCATGGCCGTGGTCTGCTCGTGGACGATGCGTGTGCTCGGGAAGCGGGCGCTGACTCGCCGCGAGGCCCTGGGCCTGTTCCTGCTGGCGGTGGCCGCAGGCATCCTCAACCTGCTGCTGACACCGCGTCCGATGCCCAGCGTCCACGTGCTGTGGATGGCCTGGACAGGCACGGCGCTGGTGCAGCTGCTCGCCCTGTCCAGCCCGCTGCGCCGGGGCATCATCCTGACGGCCGCCTGGTGCGTGACGATCGCGCTGCCCTTCGTGGTGCTGTTCGACTGGACCGGGCGGGCGGCCACCTTCTCCAGTTCCATCTTCCTGGCGGTCGGGCTGCTGGCCGTCACGATGGTCTCGCTGGCGGTGGCGCGCCACATCGTCAGTAGCGAGCAGAAGCAGGCGGAGCTCACCAGCCGGATCCGCGCCGCCACCGCCCGTCTGGTGGCCGGCACCCGGATGGACCGCTTCTGGTCGCAGCGTGTCACCCGCGAGGCCCTCCCGTTGCTGCGCGACATCGCCGAGGGCCGCCGCCAGCCGCACGACCCGGTGCTGCGCCGCGAGGCCGAACGGCTGGAGACCGACCTGCGCGACGAGCTGGTGCTGGGCCCCGGAAAGGGTGAACTGCTTCAGCTGCTGGCCCTGCGCCGCCGGCAGGGCTGGGCGATCAGCACCGCCTTCGGCGCCGAGGACGACCGCGGCCAGCTCGACGACCTGGTGGTGCTGCTGGGCCACCTGGGCTCCCCCGACCACACCGGCCAGCCGGTGACGCTCAGCGCACGGGCCCTGCCCGGACAAGTGGGCACGGCCAGCGCCGTGGTGCTCGAGTCCAGCCAGGCCCAGGTGCAGGGCTGGCGGCGCCGCCTGCAGGACGGGCCAGCGCAGCTGCACCAGGACCCGGACTTCGTCAGGATGAGCATCTCGCGCGCGGCCTGAGGCCAGCCCAGAGGGTGGATGGGGTGCGCCGATCTCGTCGAGGGCGAACGACCTCCCTCCCTGGGGGTGGTGGTGCACCAGCACGAAAGACCTAGCGTGGAAGGGAAAACAGACCCACCCCCAGAGGCACGCCCCAGGGGGGAAAGAGCAACAGGAGCAAGCATGGACCAGCTGGACTTCGCCAATCCCGTCGATCGCTACCCCGACCTCGAGATCCCCGAGCAGAGCCAGCCCGAGCCGGGCCTGGACGCCGAGTTGACCCCCAAGCCCGACCGCGGCGAGCAGAGCTACCGCGGCACCGGACGGCTCAAGGGGCGCAGGGCCCTGGTCACCGGCGGCGACTCCGGCATTGGCGCCGCCGTGGCGATCGCCTTCGCCCGCGAGGGCGCCGATGTCGCGCTGGGCTACCTGCCCGCCGAGGAGGAGGACGCCCGCCTCATCATCGAGCTCATCGAGGGCGAGGGACGCAAGGCGGTCGCCCTGCCCGCGGACATCACCGACGAGGCCGCCGCCCGCGGCATCGTCACCAGGGCCGTCGAGGAGCTGGGTGGCCTGGACATCCTGGTCAACAATGCCGGACACCAGAAGTCGGTGGCGAAGTTCGAGGAGATGACCTCGGAGCAGATGCGCGAGACCTTTGACACCAACATCCTGGCGATGTTCTGGATCAGCCAGGAGGCCATCGCCCACCTGCCGGCCGGCTCGACGATCATCAACACCACCTCGATCCAGGCCTACGAGCCCAGCGAGGACAAGATCGACTACGCCTCCACCAAGGCCGCGATCAACAACTTCACCAAGGGCCTGTCGCAGTACCTGGCACCCAAGGGGATCCGCGTGAACGCCGTGGCCCCCGGACCGATCTGGACCCCACTGCAGGTGCAGGGCGGGCAGCAGACCGAGGAGCTTCCGAAGTTCGGCAAGTCCACCCCGCTGGGGCGCGCCGGACACCCAGTGGAGCTGGCCCCCGCCTATGTCTTCCTGGCCTCGCCCGAATCCAGCTATGTGGTGGGCGAGACGCTCAACGTCAACGGCGGCATGCCCACCCCGTGACCTGACCGGGCCAGCGGCCCCCAAGACCGGATCGGCGCAGACCGGCCCTTCCCCGAGGGCAGTCTGCGCCGATCCCCATGTCCGGGGCCACAATGTCCGGGGGCAAGAGCGCGCAGCGGCCACCTCCGGGCACGCGTCACATCACCAGGCCGAGCCCCATCACCATTGGCAGCGAGACCAGCGAGGAGATCACGGTGATCATCGTCATCGTCTTGAGCGCGCCCTTGGTGGAAAGCCCCATCAGCGTCTTGAACATCCAGAAGAAGTTGCTGTTGACCTGCAGCGCGAACAGGGCGCCCGAGGCGATCGCCAGGCCGATGGCGATCGGGTTGACCTCGATCTGGCCCAGGATGGGGGCGATGATGCCCGAGGCGGTGATGGCCGCCACCGAGACCGAGCCGATGGCCAGGTGCATCAGGGCCGCGATGATCCAGGCCAGCAGGATGCTCAGCAGCACTGGGGCGCCGGCGTCGGCGGAGAAGAGCCCGCCCAGCACCTTCGCCAGACCAGTGGCCTTGATGATCTCGCCCAGCGAGCCACCGATGCCGGTGATCAGCAGGATCTCGCCCGAGGTGTGGAAACCGCTGCTCATCGCCTCATGGGTCTGTTCCGTGCCGATGGTGCGGCGAGCCAGCAGGAAGGCGCCGAGCAGGCCAAGGAAGAGAGCCAGGTTGGCGTCGCCGAGGAAGCGCACCACGCTGTTCTCGTAGCCGAAGAGCTGGCAGAAGGCGCCGGAGGCGATCAGCACCAGCGGGATCAGGATCGGCATCAGGCAGACCAGCAGCGGCGGCACGCCGGAGTCGTCGTGCTCGGCCTCCAGCGAGGCCTCCTGGGCCAGCACCGCCTCGTCGTGCTCCTCGTCGGTCTCGGGATTCCAGTAGTTGCCGCGCAGCAGCTGGCGGAAGATGATCGTCGACAGACACGCCGTCAGCGGGCCCAGCACGAGGCCGAAGAGCAGCCACTTGCCCAGCGGGATCCCCAGCAGGCCACAGATCGAGATGGCCGCCAGGCCGGGGACGACGAAGACATAGCCGCAGAAGATGCCGGCGCCCATCGCAGCCGACATCCACGGCAGTCCGTGCTTTCCGATGAAGCGGGAGCTGGAACGGGCCACCGGCGCGGCCAGCACCACTTGCACGTCGACATAGATCGAGGGGAAGATCGTCGACAGCGCCAGGGTCAACGCATAGGGCATCCGCTTGGCCCCCACCCCGTTGACCAGCGCGGTCACAAGCTTGCGGAAGGCTCCCGTGGCGTGCAGCAGGCTGCCGATCAGCACGCCGAAGCCGATCAGCAGGCCCACCTCGGCCATGATCTCGCCGAAGCCCCCGGTGATGGAGGTGATCGTCTTCTCCAGCCCGATGCCCGAAGTGAGGCCGAGATAGAGCGAGGCGAGGACCAGTGAGATCACCGGGTCCACCTTGAACTTGATGATCAGCGCGATGACCAGGACGATCGCGATGGCCGTGTGCAGGGCAACCACGGGGTGCTCCTTTGCCTCGGGGGCGGTGCGGGAACGGTGCGGTTCACCAGACCCGTGCCGACACGCTACCGCCCCGGCTGCCGTGGGGCGGCGGTCGGGGCGGCGCAAAGGGCGTGCGGGGGTCGGTCAGTCCGCTGCGGGCTTCTCGTAGCGGTAGAGGACCGGCACGAAGGAGGTCTCCTCCACGTCGAAGTCGACCACGGTGAAGATGCCAGAGTTCTCGTCCTGCACGGTTCCCTGCGAGAAGTCCACGTCGCTGAGCTGGCCCAGCCGGCTCTCGGCGGGATGGTCCTTGATGTACTCGACCTCCTCGGCCGTCATGAAGACCGGGCGACCGACCGTCTCGGCCCCCTTGGCGAACAGGTAGAGCACCTCCTCGCCGCGGTAGGCGACGGCGCTGTAGGGGCGCTCGGCGGAGGTGTCGACGATCTCCCAGCCCTCCTGCTCGAAGGTCTCGAAGAGGCGCTGGCGGGCCATCACGTTGAGCTGGCGGCGGCGGGCATCGTCGAACTCCCAGCCGGCTTCCACGGGCACCGGCACCGGGTTCTCACCCTTGACCTGCTGCTGCCACAGCTCCTCCATCTGGCTGGCCATCGGCTCGTGCAGCTCCACGCCGCCCTTCTGCGGGTTCCAGGCATAGCCCGGCACCTTCTCCAGCAGGGTCTTGCGGCTGACGGCATCGTCCACGGGCAGCACGGTGTCCCAGTCGATGTCGATGTAGTTGGCGCTGCGCAGTGGGTCGTCCCAGTGCTCGCCGCTGTAGACGCGGCTGGAGACCACCCCGCTGCCGCGGACGCTGAACTCGCCGTCGCGCACGTAGACCAGGAAGATCCGGTCCCCCGGCTCGATGCCGTGGCGACGTCCACCCGACGGCCAGGTCTCGCGCACCGGGGCGCCAGCGGCGGTGCGGGCGATGATCGCCTGCTCGTCCTCGGGAGTCCAGAACCAGTCGTCGGCATTCATCCGCACCAGGAAGACACGGCGCTTGCGCTCGCTGGGGGCATAGCGCTCCGCCGGCGGCATCTCGTCCTGTTCCGTGGTGTCGATGAAGCTGACCTCGTCGTCCTGGTCGATCGGGCGGCCGACCAGGGCATCGCGCACCGGGTCGCCGGCGTGCAGGACACGGCCGAGCAGGGCCTGGACCGCACGCCCGTCCTGCTCCAGGTTCTCGACCCCCTCCAGCTCGGCAACCAGGCGGATGGCGCCGTCGAAGCTGAACGTGGCGAAGCTCTCCAGGGCTGCCTGCTCCGGCAGCTCCCAGGCACCACGGTTGGCATTCCAGAGCTGGTCGTCGCCCAGCCGCGCGTCGAAGCCCGTGAAGGTGCGCGGGATCGGCTGGTCGAGGGAGTCCACCTCCTGCCGGGGGCCGAGGTTGATGTTGATCGCCACGGGGGAGCCTCCTGAAGTCTGTGGAACGTACCCGCCTGGGATGTTCGGCGGCCAGTTCCGGTCGATGGTCACGACGGGTTTCACCAGCCCCCGCCAGTCCCGCAGAATGTACCCCGCAGGGTGTGGTCCAGCCCGTCTGTACCGGCCCGGTAAGCCAACAGCAGAACAGCTGCTCCCTGGAGGCCGGGCGATCACCAGCTCCTGCGCAGCCGACGCCTCAGCCGAGCACCTCCTGGGCCTGCTCGTCCTGCTGGCGCATCCGCAGCAGCAGGTCCCAGCCGAGCTCGGTGCCGGACAGCCGCGTCGAGCGCGTCCACAGGCCGGCATCGTCGAAGAGCGCCAGCGCCTGCACCAGGTCCCAGCCGGCATCGTCGAGCAGGCCTGGTTCGCCCCCGGCCCCGGGGCTGGGGTCGATGCCCAGCTCCTCCAGGTCCAGCTGCACCAGCTCCACCCACTCCTGGACCAGCTCGGTGACGGTGCGCGGTTCGCCCCCGGGGCCCGCAACGCGCACCAGCACCATCTCGAGCCCGTCGATGCTGACCTGGAAGCTGGCCCACTCGGCCAGGGAGGCGGCCACGTCGACCGCCAGCAGGCGCCAGCCCCGGACATCCTCGGGCTCGACGAAGACCACCTCGGCCCGGGCGTCGCGCACCGCTAGCAGTCCGCTGCGCAGCGCCACCCACCACAGCCGGACGACAGCCAGGCAGTCGGCCTGCTCCTGCCAGTCCTCGTGCCAGGGCTCGAGGCTCCACCGCGCGCCGCGCCCCAGCCCCTCGGCCCCTTCCTTCTCCAGGGAGAGTGCCAGGTGGCGTCCGGTCCACTCATCCAGCCCTGCAGCCTGGTAGAGATCGCGCACCAGGTCGACCTCCAGCTCGTGCTCGGCGTCGACCGGCCGACGATGCTGCTGGCCCTGGCGCACCCAGTCCAGCAGCAGCCCCAGCCGTCGCCACAGGGCGCTGGAACGGAAGTGGGCGACGCTGGCCGCGGCGGGCGCGGGGCTGGCCTGGCGCCGCTCCTCCTGGACGACCGACTGGAGCGCCCGGCGGGCCGCCAGTTGCTGCTCACCGGCACGCCGCAGCCGGGCCCGGGCCCCGCGGGCCTCCTGGCGCAGCGCGGCAGGACTCGCCGAGCCCGAGGCCATCCGCCCGGTGGAGCGCAGGAAGCGCCAGTAGCTGTCCAGGGTGGCCACCACGTCGTCACCGGTCGGCAGCTCCACCGGCCCCCGGGCGGGCAGGAGCTCCGCCACCAAGTGCTCGGCCGAGCAGGGCGGCCACTGCGCGTCACCGAGCCCGTCGAACTCCAGGTGCAGGTCCAGCAGGAGCTGCAAGAGCTCGACATCGAGCACCCGGCCCCGCCCCTCGGCCCAGGTGAGGGCATCGGCGAGCAGGTGCTGAAGTTCTGGATCCATGGCGCCCAGCCTAGTTGTCACCAGCACACCGAATCCTCTCACCGGGGACCGGCGGGCCTCGATTTCCTGCCGGCCCTGGGACCCTCGATCACGGGCAGCATGGTGCGGGTGGTGGTCTTGGTGCCCTGGAAGGCGGTGGCCACCACCGCAACCCCCGCCGAACCCTCCTGCAGTACCCACCCAGCGGCGGTGGACCATGCCGAGACTGTCGGATGGCTTTCATTGGCGCGTCCGGAGGGGCCTGCCCCAAGGGGGCATGACGAGCTTCATGTTGCTGAACCACCAACCGCCTTCCTCCGCCGGCACCCCCCGACCACCGAGCAGGTACATGTCCGTCGCATCACCCGCCCAGACCGTGCCGCGCGCCGGCCTGCTGGCCGGGCTGTGCCTGCTGGGCCTGGCGGTCTTCACCCTGGTGCTGCTCACCGAGACCGTGCCCTTCGTCGTCGAAGTGCACGCCGCCGCACCCGCGACCACGCCGGGCCTGGTGATGCTGGTGGCCAGCCAACTGCTCTGCCTCCCCTTCTTCTGGCTGCCGCGCGGCCGTGTGCCGATGGCCTGGACTGCCCTGGCGCTGCTGCTGGGAGGCCTCTGTCTGGTCTAACTGCGTCGCATCCCCGACAGGCTCGTCCCGTGGATGATCCCCGGCTACTGGTTCCTGGGCGTGCTGACACTGGGCCTGTTGACCCTGAGACGTCGCCGCTGTGCAGCGCTGGCCGTGGTCGGCTGCTCGCTGCTGGCGCTGCAGTCCACCTGGGTGGGAATGCGGCACGGCTGGCAGTGGACCAGCGTGGCCGAGCTGGTCTGGCTGGTGCAGCCGGTGGCCTCGTTGTTCCTGTTCGGCGACAGCCTGGTGTTGGTCACCCGTCAGCGCGACCGGGCCCTGGCCGAACAGGACCGTGCCCAGCGCGAACGACTGTCCACCGAAACCATGGCCGCTACGCGCCGCGAGGCGGCCAGGATGCTGCACGACCATGTGCTCCATGCCCTGCACGCCCTCTCCCGGACCGGGCAGGGGCAGTCGAGCGCGAGGCCCTGTCGAATGTCGCCAGCCACGCCCATGCCCACACGGCCCGGGTGGTCGTCGAGGAGATGGACGTGGGGGTGCGGGTGGTGGTGGCCGACGACGGCTGCGGTTTCGACCCCTCGACGATCCCCGCCGACCGGCTGGGGGTTCTGGGCTCCATCGGGCGCCGGATGGCCGATGCCGGCGGCGCGGCCGTCATGCACACCAGCCCCGGCCAGGGTACCCGTGTGGTGCTCACCTGGCCGCACGCCGGACCGGAGGACCCCCGCCGGGCGTGGACCGTCGCGCCCGACGACCTGAGCCGCCCCCTGCTGGTGCGCACCGCCCTGCCCGGTCTGGCGGCGGGGCTGGTGATGACCTTGCTGATGGCGCCGCGCAGCGCTGGCCCTGGTGGCTGGCCTCGTGTCCGTCCTGCTGGGGCTGCAGGCCATGAGGGTGCTGCGGCGCTCCCCGATGAACCGGATGCTGTTCGCCACCCTGTGCGCCGCTGCGGTGCTGGGCTGGGCCGTGAACCTGTGGCTGGTGCCCCAGTCACCCCGCATCGACTACGCGCTGTGGATGGCCTGGATCTCCTCGACGCTGGTGCACCTGATGGTGCTCTCGCTGAGCCTGCACCTGGGGACCGTGGTGGCCTCGGGCTGGATGCTGTTGCAGGCCACCATGATGCTGCTGCGCTACCGGGACCCGGGGCTGCTGTGGGAGCTGTCCTCGTTGCTGACGGCCGGGGCCGGCGACATCGCGGTCACCCTGCTGGTGCTGCTCTGGGTGCGCACCGTCGCAGAGCAGGCCAGCGGTGCGCTGCAACGTGCCTCACGGCTGCGGATGGCCACGGGCGGGCTGGACCCGGCGGAGCCCTCGGTGCGCGAGACGGCGTGGCTGATGGAGAGCAGCCTGCGAGACGAGCTGTTGCTGGGCCCGTCCCATGCGCCGTTGCTGCGGGTGCCGGTTCCCTCCAGCACGTCTGCGCATGCCGGGTCCGACATCACCGACACGGCGGCCAGGCACGTGTGAGCCACAACCTGGGTCTGTCACACACCGCACTGTTTTTCCCACGATCAGGGGACAAGGACCGTTGACCATGACAGCCATCAGACTCGGAATCGACGGTCCCTCACCTGCCGGACAAACATCGGGCGACTCCGCAGTCACAGGTCTGCCATGCTGGAGATTCCGAGAGCAAACATGTCGGCACCAGCTGACCCGGACCAGCCCTCGGCCACCCCAGTCCAGGACCAGCATCAAGGCCCTCCATGCCCCCACCGATGCCGCGCGCCACAGGAAGCCGCGACGACACGCACTCCGCCCTGCGCGTCCTGGGACTGGCGGTACTGACGCTCAGCGTCGTGATGAGCCTTGCCCCATGTCCTGGCACCTGGCCACCACCGAGCCGGGCCCCTGCCCCGGGCTGGTCCTGCTGGCTGCCAGCCAGGCCATCTGCGGACTGGCCCTCCTGCGCCGCCGCGCGGCGCCCTGGTTGCCTTGGGTGCTCGCAGCACTGGCGATGGCCGGCTTCTGGCTGATGCTGCTGCGCCACGGCAGCTCGGACCCGGTGGGTGGGCCCGGGCTACTGGAGCGTCTCGCTGATGGAGCTGGCCATGGCCACCCTGCCCCGCCGGCAGTACATCGCCCACGCGGCCGGTCTGGTTGCGGCCGACTGCCTGCTGCAGAGCCTGATGGTCCCCCTGGACGACTGGCGCTCGGCAATCGACCTGGTCTGGATCGCCCAGCCGATCCTGCAGGCAACCCTCTTCGTCGACGCGCTGCTGCTGATCGCCGCCTCACGCGACAAGGTGAGCCGCTCGCGCGCGCAGGCCCAGGTGACGGCAATGCAGACGCGCGAACAGAACCAGCGCCGGGGGAGACCAGCCGGCTGCTGCACGACCACGTGCTGCACGCCCTGCACGGGCTGGGGCGCCAGTCGAGCTCGAGCACCCCTGCAGCGACCGTCGAGGACTGCCGGGTGGCCGTCGCTGGCCTGTCGGCCAGGCGCAGCCAGCAACTGCTGTGGTGGCTCGAGGACGTGCTCGCGCCCGGGCTGCGGGTCACCGTCGAAGGTGGTGCGTCGACCCCCTTGCCCCACCCCGTGGCCGCCGCCCTGGCCGAGGCGGTGCACCGCATCACCCGGTCCCTGGCCCGCCGGCGCCCCGCAACCCAGCCGACGGTCGTGGTGCTGCCCCGCGACGGCGGGGTACGGGTGGTCGTCGACAGCCCCCGCAGCCAGACGGCCCACCTGGTGCAGGCCGGCAGCCCGGCCCAGGAGGTGCTCGACGAAGTGGGCGGGGCACTCGCCCACGACGGCACCGGCCTGGTGCCCGAGTGGCCGCGGCGCCACTCCAGCCCGCGCCACCGCCTGGCATGCCAGCCCGGACGACCGCACCCGCCGGGCCCTGCTGCACGCCGTCTGGCCCGGCCTGGTCACCGCGCTGTCCACTGCGGTGCTGGCCGGCACGCACCTGGACGAGACCCGCTCCCTCCTGCCGCTGGGCCTGCTGTGCGCCGCGGTCGGCTTCCACGGCACGCTGCGGATGGTGCAGGGGCCGCTCAGCCGGTTGCTGGTGGCCGTCCTGGTGTTCCTGTCCGTGGTCGCCTGGGGTTGGAACCTGGCTCTGGCCCCCCGCAGACACCCATGAGCCCTACCACCTGTGGCTCGCCTGGGTGGTCTCCTGCCTGATCCACCTGACGGTGCGGGCCTCGACGGTGAGGGTCGGGACCCTGCTGACCATCGTCTGGACCGCGGTGCAGCCCCTGGGCCTGGTGGTCTTCTTCCCCGGTCCCCGCCAGTTGGCGAGCCTCGCCAGCACCGTCACCACCGGCGCCGGCGAGGTGGCCATCATCGTGCTAGTGCTGGCGATCGTGCGCCGCCAGGCGGTAGAGGCGGCCCACGTCGCCACCAGCGCGCGCCGGCTCAATGCCCTGTCTGCCCGCGCCCAGCAGGCCGCCCACCTGGACGACTCGTGGTCCCACCGGGTCACCGAGGAGGCGCTCCCCCTGCTCGCCGCGGAGGCCGATGGCGCCGCCAGCCCCGATGACCCGCCGCAGTCGCTGGCCGGGGCCGCCCGACTGCTGGCCCTGATGGGCGACCCCCCTTCCCGGCCAGGGGCATTGCCGTCGTCGACGAGGACTTCACCCGGCTGGTGCTGCCGCTGCCTGCCGAATCCCGTGAGGCGTCCACCGTCGAGGAGCCCGCTTCCACCTCGGACCTGTGAAGACCGGAGCAGTCGCACTGGGACGTGTGTCCACCCTGAAGACAGGGTGACCGCCAGTGTCGTACGTTCCTTGCCGAGCTCAGATCTGGCTAGTCTGATCGGACGGCTCGGGGCCAGATCAGATGGAGTTCTCCCCATGCCAGCGCGCACCCCCTCAGCCCAGCCCGACTTCGTCACCCCTTCCGAGAAGGCGGTGCACGAGCGGATGATGGCCCAGTTCGACCAGGACAGCCTCGTGCTCGCCGGCGTGCGCGTCAGTGACCAGACCAAGGACCACGAGGCAGACCTGGTGGTGCTGATGCCCAACTCCGGCATCGTCGTGGTGGAGACCAAGGGCAGCCACGTCTGGCACGATGGCGGGAACTGGCGCATCCGCCGCGACGGCACCGACCAGGTGGTCCACCCCGTCGACCAGGCCCGTGACGCGGCCTACGCGCTGCGCCACTATGTCGAGTCCGATCCCCGCTGGGGCAGCCGTGGACGCATCCGGTGGGGCCACCACGTGGTGCTGACCGGCACCTGCCTGGCCGCCGACTTCGCGCTGCCCGACTGCCCCCGCTGGATGGTCACCGGGCGCGGCGATCTGGACCGTCTGGGAGAGCGGGTCTGGGAGACCACCTGGCGTCACCGTACCGACGCCCGGGTGCCGACCCGCGACGACATCGACCTGGTGGAGGAGATCCTCACCGGCCGCGGCCTGCCGCCCCGCGCCGTTGGAGAGCTGGCCGAGGAGCGCGAGCAACGCGCCAACCGGATGACGACCCAGCAGGCGCTGCTGCTGCGCGCCACCCGCCTGCTGCACCGGGTGGAGGTCCGCGGTGGCGCCGGCTCGGGCAAGACGCAGCTGGCCATCCAGCAGGCCAGCGACTTGGCCAGCGGCCGCATCGACCGCCAGCGACGCCGGGTGGCGGTGGTCTGCTACTCCCACGGCCTGGCCCACCATCTGCGGCGCGAGCTGTGCGTCGGCTCGCGCAGCCGCCAACCCGCCTTCGTCGGCACCTTCGAGGAGCTGGGGCGCCGATGGGGGCTGCAGATCCGGGGCGACGAGCCCTCGCACTTCTGGGAGCGGGAGCTCCCAGCGCTGATGGCGGAGGCTGCGCTCACCGTGCCCGAGTCGCAGCGCTTCGATGCGGTCGTGGTCGACGAGGGGCAGGACTTCGCCACCGACTGGTGGCAGCCGCTGCTGCTGGCACTGCGCGAGCCCGACCATGGCGGGCTCCACGTCTTCTCCGACGAGCGGCAGCGGGTCTTCGACCGCCAGGGACGCCCGCCGGTGGCGCTGGTGCCGCTGCTGCTCGACGAGAACCTGCGCAACACCCGCCAGATTGCCGAGGCCTTCGCGCCCCTCGCCCCGCCGATGCGTCCCCGTGGGGAGCCCGGCGCCCAGGTCCGCTTCATCGCCTGCGCTCTCGACGAGGCCGTGACCACTGCCGACGACCAGGTGGAGGCGCTCTTCGACGAGGGCTGGTTCGCCCACGACATCGCGCTGCTGACGATGGGCCGTCGCCACCCGGTGCAGGTGGAGCGCCAGCAGCGGCTGGGACACGAGGGCTACTGGCAGGGCTTCTGGGATGACGAGGACGTCTTCTACGGCCACGTGCTGGGCTTCAAGGGGATGGAGCGACGGGCCGTGGTGCTGTGCGTCAACGTCGAGGCCGACCGCGACCGGGCCGCGGAGATGCTCTACGTGGGACTCTCCCGCGCCACCGACCAGCTGGTCGTGGTGGGCGATCCCGACGTGGTGTGGGCCATCGGCGGTGACGAGGTGGCGCGGCGGCTGGGGATCGGCTGAAGCACCCGTGCCCTGCGGCCGGAAGGGCTCCGCGTAGCCCTGGCTTTTCCTTGTACACATGACCAAGGAGATCCCCCGATGACCAAGTCCGCTGCCCGCCTCGCCGTCCTTGCACTGCTGGCCACGGCCGGCATGGTGCCCGCCCCCCAGGCCGAGGCAGCCAAGGCACCCACCCCCGTGAGGTACGCAAACTGCAAGGCCCTCAACAAGGCCTACCGCTACGGCGTGCGCGCCAAGGCCTCCACCAAGAACAAGGTCGTCTCCAAGGGACGCACCCTGAAGGCCAGCCAGGCCACCGTGAACCAGAAGGCCTACCAGCTCAATGCCAAGGAGCTTGACGCCGACAGGGACGGGATTGCCTGCGAGCATTGAGATCCAGCTCCGCGGCCGTTTCGATGACTGGTTCCCATTTGCCCTGCCACTGTGATATCGCTCACAATTGGTGCGTCATCGACGACCAAGGACCATCCATGCCAGGCACCCAACACCACACCACTCTTCGCTTCCTCGCCGCCCCCATGGAGGGCAACCAGAAGGGCCATGTCGAGGGTGGGACGGTGCTGGCCTGGATCGACAAGGCTGGCTATGCCCAGGCCGTGGCGTGGAGCGGGCGCTACTGCGTCACCGCCTATGTGGGCAATGTGCGCTTCAAGCGGCCCGTGCACGTCGGCGAGCTCGTCGAGGTGCAGGCCCGCATGGTGCACACCGGACGTTCGTCGATGCACATCGTGTGCACCGTCAGCTCCGGCAACCCCCGCACCGGCGAACTCGAGGTCACCTGCCAGTGCCTGATCATCTTCGTGGCCACCGACGGCCACGGGAAGTCGGTGGAGGTGCCCACCTTCGAGGCCCACGACGACTGGGAGCGCGAGCAGCAGCAGGTGGCGATCCGTCGCATCGAGGGCCGCAAGCTGATCGAGAAGGACATGGCCGAGCAGGTCTACACCGACAAGACCGAGGCGCTGCAGACCACGCTGCGATTCCTGGCCAAGCCCGGTGACGTGAACTGGGGCGGCAAGGTGCACGGCGGCATCGTGATGGAGTGGATCGACGAGGCGGCGAACCTGGTGGGCGAGACCTGGCACCAGGACCCGGTGATCGCGGTCTTCGCCGGCGGTGTGCGCTTCTACCGCCCCATCCAGATCGGACACCTGGTGGAGGTGCAGGCGCGCCTGATCCACACCGGGCACTCCTCGATGCACGTCAGTGTGCATGTGCGCTCGGGCGACCCGATGAAGCGCGAGATGGAGCTGACCACACACTGCCTGATGGTGTTGGTGGGGCTGGATCCCGACGGGCGCCACAAGACCTATGTGCGCTCCTGGAACCCGCGTCTGCTGGAGGACATCCACCTGCAGGAGCACGCCAAGCGACTGGTGGACATCCGCGAGGGGCTCGCGCGCACCGCGCCCAAGGAAGTGCCCTACGGGAGTGGCGAATGACCTCCCGTGGCCGGGGGGCGAAGCTGGGCCTGGTGGGCAGCCTGGGCCGTCGCGGGGCACTGCGCCTGGGCGGACTGTCCGTGGCGGCCGCAATGACCACCGTCGGCTGCGGCGCTCGGGGCCCGGCAACCGAGGTGGCGGCGGCCGACGTCCCCGTGGGCAAGGGCCTGGTGCTGCACGAGCAGGGACTCGTGGTCACCCAGCCCGAGGCGGGTCATTTCGAGGCCTTCGACGCCCATTGCACCCACGCGGGCTGCCAGGTGAGCGAGTTCGACGAGCGGGGCATCGTGTGCGTCTGCCATGACAGCGTCTTCTCCACCACCGACGGCTCCGTGCTGCACGGGCCAGCCAAGGAGCCGCTGGCACGCGCACAGGTCACCACCGACGGCGACCGTCTGGTCGTACGGGCCTGAGACCGGCCAGGCGGGGCCTGTGGGACCATGGCCGCAGTGCGGCCCGCAAGGTGCAGGATGGTGCGATGCCGTCCACCCCGCCCCATGGTCCCAGCACACCGCCCGCCACCACCCGCGGGCTAATGAACCTCTCGCCCGCCGAGCAGCTGCGAGCCGGCCGGATGGGGCGACGCATCGTCCAGCTGATGGTGGGGCTGTGGCTCTTCGGCTCCTCGACGGCGATCCTGCTGCGTAGCGGACTGGGGCTGGCTCCCTGGGACGTGCTGCACCAGGGGATCAGCCGCCACGTGCCATTGAGCATCGGCACCGTGGCGATCGTCACCGGAGCCGTGGTGCTGCTGCTGTGGATCCCGCTGCGGGAGTGGCCGGGGCTGGGAACGGTGCTCAACATCGTCGTGATCGGACTCGCCATGGACGCCACCTTGGCGATGCTGCCCCCGACACCTGACGCTTCACCGGCCGGCTGGGCGATGCTGCTGGCAGGCATCGCCATCAATGCCCTGGGCGGGGCTCTCTACATCGGCGCCCAGCTTGGCCCGGGGCCGCGCGACGGCCTGATGACGGCGCTGGCGCGGATCACCGGCCGGGGCGTCGGCCCCATCCGCACCGGCATCGAGGTGACGGTGCTGGCGATCGGCTGGCTGCTCGGCGGCACGGTGGGGGTGGCGACAGTGGTCTTCGCCATCGGCATCGGCCCCTTGGTGCAGCGTTGGCTGCCGGCCTGCACCGTCGAGCTCGACCGCTGAGGGCCGGCACCCGCACCAGCGCCGGCCCCATCCGCGCTCCTCAACGACTCAGGGCTTGAGGACCACCTTCAGGCAGCCGTCGGACTTGGTCTGGAAGGTCTTGTAGGCCTCGGCCGCCTGGTCCAGCGGCAGGTGGTGGGTGGCCAGCGACTCCAGCCCCAGCACGTCCTCGGTCTGGTTGGCGATCTCGAAGAGCTCATCGGTCCAGCGCTGCACGTGGCACTGGCCCATCCGCAGGGTGAGGCCCTTGTCAAACATCTGCAGCAGCGGCATCGGGTCGGCGGCTCCGCCGTAGACGCCGCTGATCGAGACGGTGCCGCCACGACGAGCCAGCTCCAGGCTCAGGTGCAGCGCGGCCAGACGGTCGATGCCGACCTTCTCGAAGGCGAGGCGGGCCGCCGGGCCCGGCAGGTGGCTGGTCGCGGTGACGATCTTCTCCGAGACGGGATTGCCGTGGGCCTCCATGCCGACCGCGTCGAGCACGCTGTCGGCGCCGCGCCCGTCGGTGAGGTCCTTCACAGCGGCGACGACGTCCTTGGTCTGCGCGGAGTTGATGACCACGGCACCAGCCTGCTCGGCCCTGGCCAGCCGCTCGGGCACCAGGTCGATGCCGATCACCTGCTTCACGCCACGGTGCAGGGCGCTGCGCACGGCCAGCTGGCCCACCGGGCCGAGCCCGACCACGGCCAGCGTGCCGCCCTCGGGCACGTCGGCGTAGACCACACCCTGCCATGCGGTGGGCAGGATGTCGGACAGGTAGAGGTAGCGCTCGTCGGGGTGACCGTCGTGGGGAACCTTGACGGGTCCGAAGTCGGCGTGCGGCACCCTGACCATCTCGGCCTGGCCGCCGGGCACGCGCCCATAGAGGCTGGTGTAGCCGAACAGGCTGGCGCCCATGCCCTGGTCGACATTTTGGGTGGTCTCGCACTGCGCGAACAGGCCGCGCCGGCACATCCAGCAGTGGCCGCAGGAGATGGTGAAGGGCACGACGACCCGGTCGCCGACCGCGAGATTCTGCACCCCGCTGCCGACCTCTTCGACGATGCCCATGAATTCGTGGCCCAGCACGTCGCCGGGTGTCAGGTACGGGGCGAGCACCTTGTAGAGGTGGAGGTCGGAGCCACAGATCGCGGTGGACGTGACGCGCACGATCGCATCAGTGGGCTCCTGGATGACCGGATCGGCCACCTCGCGCACCTGGACGTCCTCGATTCCCTGCCATGTGAGTGCCTTCATGCCCCCTACCCTAGGCAGGCCGGTCCGTCGGGGCGTCCCCCTCGAGGGGTGGTTGCCTACGCCACGGGTGAATCCGGGGGATGGAGCGTCCGGAGACCCGGCTTGGACGCCCGGGCCCCACGGCGGGAGACTGAGGGGATGAACACGCCTCGTCCCCGCGCACCCCAGCCCCGGGTCATGGCGGCCGCCGACGACCGCACCGTCTCGCGCCAGCTGGCCCGCCACCTGCGCGTCATCTCCGAGCTGCTCGACGAACGGGGCCGCCCCATCCAGGCCGACGAGCTGGCCGAACGGATCGGCGTCTCGTTGCGCACCATGGAGCGTGACATCGAGCAGATCCGTGCTGCGGGAATCCCCCTGCACGGCCGTGGGGGACGCCAGGGCGGCATCTGGCTGGACATCTCGCGCGAGCATCCCGAGGTGCGCCTCGACGTGGAACAGGTCCTCGGGCTGTTGCTGGCCCTGGGCGCCCACCCGAACTCCCTGTCGGGTCCGATGTCCGGCACCATCGGGGCACTGCATGCGCAGTTGGAGGGACCGCGCCTGTTCTGAGCCTCCACACGGCGCGGTGCACTCCGCTGTGACCGCCCCGCCACGGAGGGTTCCGCCGATGCCGGGAACCCGCCCCGTGAGCTCCCCCCGTCCAGCTGCCGGCCCTGCTGGACGCGCCGACCGGCCACTCCCCGAGAAGGTTTCGGTGTCCCACCCCATGACCCCCGATACGCCGGCCCACGCCAGGCGCGACTGGCGCGATGACGTAGGCCAGGGGTTCCGGGTGGGGGCGCTGGCCACCCTGGTCTTCGAGCTGCTCTTCGCCCTCGCACCGTTGGTGCCCTCCATGGCCTGTTCACGCCGGGACACATGGTGGGCGTCGCCCTCTGGGTGACCAGCTGGGTGGTGACCGCGGCCCGTCTGCTGCGGCGTCGCCGCCCCACGTCCTGGCTGGTGGTGTAGCGGGGACTGCTGACCGCGGGCCATGCGATCCTGCTCACCGCGCGGCTCATCGACGAGTTCCTGGTGGCCTATCCCACCGCGATCATCATGGTCTACACCGTCGGGCTGCTGCTGATGGCCGAGCACTACGACGAGCGCAGCACCATGGCCCGCGAGGCCAGCCGGGCCCATGCCGACCAGCGCACCGAGCACGACGGCCGGCGCGAGGCGGCGCGGCTGCTGCACGACCCCGTGCTGCACGCCCTGCACTCCATCGGCAGCCCCGCGAGCACGTCAGCGGGCAGGACGCCATCGAGGAGTGCGTGGTGGCCATCGAGGCGATCGACCAGCCCGCCGAGGGGGCGGGGATGATGGACCTCAGGGCCCTGCTGCTGTCCGATCCTGCCACCGAACGGCTCGCGGCCCCCGTCCTGGGGCAGGTGGAGCCGATCCCTCCAGGTGTGGCGGCCGCGATCGCCTCGGCAGCCCACGAGGCCCTGGTGAACGTGGAGCGCCATGCCCGTGCCCGCTCCTGGCGCGTCGAGCTGAGCTCGCTGGGACAGAAGGGCTGTGAGGTGCGCGTTGTCGACGACGGCAGGGGCTTCGACACCACCCAGAACTTCCGTGGCCGGCTGGGCCTGAGGCGCTCGGTGGTAGAGCGTCTCGACGACATCGGCGGCCAGGCCGTGGTGCGCTCCAGCCCCGGCACCGGCACCGTCGTGACGCTGGTCTGGCCGCGACCCGAGGCCAGCACCTCGCTCGGCCTGCCGGCCATGGGCCCCGGCCTCCAGGCCGATTGGGGCAGCCGCCGGATGATGGCCCTGATGGTGACCCCGGGACTGGTGCTCACCACCGTGATGTGTGTGCTGGCCGGACCGCAGATGCTGCACTTCCATCTCAGCGGTGCGGTGACCATGGTGTGCATGGCCGCGGGTGCCTGGTGCTGTATGCATCTGGCGCGCCGTCCCCTGTCGCGCCCGGGGTTGTGGGCGCTGCTGGTCCTGACGCTCGGGACCTGGCTGGTGAACCTGCTGACCACGCCCCACGACGTGACCGATGTGTACATGCTGTGGATGTCCTGGGGGCTGCCCCGATGACGTAGCTGGTGATGATGACCCGCCCGCCCCGCGCCGCGGCCCGCATCGGCATCGCCATGGTGGTGGTGCTGCACGTCAGCGTCCTGGCCCACTTCGGCCTGCGCTACAGCTTCCTGCACTTCGTCAGCGGCGGCAACCTGGTGACCAGCATCATCGTGCTGATCGCGTACCAGTCGCTGTACCTCGCGCAGAGGATCGCGACGGCGGCCGCGAGCCAGCAGCAGCTGGCGGAATTGACCCGCCGCGACACCGCCAGGCTGGGCCAAAGGGCCTGACTGGGACAGTTCTGGTCGGCAAGGGTCACGCAGGAAGTGCTGCCCCTGTTGCGTTCCATTGCTACTGGCGAGCTTTGTGCCGGCGACGAACAGGTCCGCCAGACGGCCCGGAAAATGGAGTCCTCGCTGCGTGACGAACTGCTGCTGGACCCCGGTGAGCACGGCCTGGGCGAGCACCTGGCACGGCTGCGCGGCCAGGGCTGGCAGGTGCACTCGACGCTCACCTCGGAGGAGCCACCGGGAGTGCTGGGTGCTGCGGCACGCATCGTCGCCCTGCTCGGGCCCGCCACCGGCCCGAGTCAGGTGCTCACCCTCAGCTCCAATGGCACCAACGCGACGGCCGTCATGGTGGGCACCGATGAGGAACAGGCCTCCTTGTGGAGGACGAAGTTGGACGAATTCGGTGGGATTATGGGCTCAGACCACGATTTTCTCAGAATGACGGTGGAGGCACGATGAACAATCCCCTTCGGCTTGCAGCCCTGGACGACCACCCGGTCGTCCTGGCAGGACTCAAGGCCGTCGAACAGGTGAGCGCGGGGGAGCTGAAGATCGTCCATTCAGTCACCGAGCCGGAAGAGCTCTATCGACTGGTGGTGGAGATGCCCGTTGACGTGGCCCTGGTGGACCTGCAGCTCAAGGACGGGCTGAAGGGTCCCGAGGTGGTGGAGCGGCTCGACGAGCTGGGCGTGCCCAGCGTCGTCTACACCGCAGAGCTGCGGCCGCTGCCGATCCGTCGCGCGATGGCAGCCGGCGCCCTCGGCCTGGCGCTCAAGAATGACCCCTTGGACGGCCTGATCCGCACCATCCAGGGCGCCGCGGCCCGGGAGTTCGCCGTCAGCAGCCAGCTGGCCGACGTGCTGATCAAGGATCCGAGTCTGACGCCGAAGCTGGCACCGCGCGAGATCGAGGCGCTGGAGCTGCTGCACCAGGGCATTCCGCGCAAGTCGGTGGGGCGCCTGATGAATCCTCCGGCCTCCGAGTCGACGGTGGACACCTACCTGCGCCGCGTCTCGGGCAAGTACCGCCAGCTGGGCCGCACCGTGCACGGGGTTCCCGACGCACTGAGCCACGCCGAGCGGGACGGCTACTTCGAGGGCTGAGCCCCGCGAGTGGCCCTGGCGCCCCGGGTCAGGGTGCGGGTCTGGGCAGGAGCTGACCGACGCGGTGGGCTTGGGGGGGCTCCCCCGAGCCCGCTCACGTGGTGCGGTGCTGTCGCCAAGCGACCAAACTCCCCCGAGTTCTGCTCCACCCCCACGATCACGCCCACTGTCGGCACAGATCTCGTCACGATGGGCACTTGCCCCTCGTGGCCTCCCCCGAAGTCGATCCGCGTCCAGACCAGCGGGCATCCCACCGCGCCGGTGCTGCAAGCATAGATCGGGCTTTCACTTCACACATGTCCCCTGAACGCGTGACACCTGTCCGCGCGCCCGCGACCCCACTGGGTCGGCCCCTCGCGCGAGAGATCACTCCCGAAAGGTCTCAGACCAGGTCCGGCAGGCCCATCCCGTCCGCCATCCGGACGAAGTCGGCACGCTCCAGCGCACCGGCCCCCTGCGGCAGCACGCCCAGCAGCGGCACCCCACAGACCACGGGCAGTTCGTCGGCATTGAGCCGGGTGGCGAGGTCCGGCTCCTGCGGCCAGCTGCCGCCCAACAGGCCCAGCATCTGCAGCCCGCGGCTCCTGCCAGTCTCGACGGTGAGCTCGGCCAGGTTCAGCGATCCCAGCCCGGTGGAGGTGACCACCAGCAGCGGTGCGGCCAGCTCGAGCGCCAGGTCGGCGAGCGTCCAGTCGTCCGCCAGTCGGACCAGCAGGCCCCCCGCGCCCTCGACGAGCACCACGTCGTACTGCCGTTCGAGCTCGCGCACCCAGTCCGCCACCTCGGCGAGCACCGCCTGGGGCATGCCGGCCCGTCGCGCCGACAGGTTCGGGGCCAAGGGCTCGGGATAGCGCACGAACTCGGCCGTGGGCAACCCGGTCAACCGGGTGATGGTGACGGCATCCCCGCTGCCGTCCGGCTCACCGGTCTGCAGCGGCTTGGCGCACACCACGTCGAGCCCGCGCGAGGCCAGCACGCTGGCGACGGCGGCGGTGGCGATGGTCTTGCCCACGTCGGTGTTGGTGCCGGTGACCACGATGACGGCCATGTCAGTCCTCTCCCTGTCGTGTCGTGCCCTGGCCTGTCGGGGCATGCCCCGGGTTGGCCTGGCGGGCCTGTCCGGCCCGGACGGCCGCCCTCAGGCCGCGGCAGATCTGGTCCACCTCCTCGGTGGTGCTGGTGAAGGGCGGCATGCAGTAGACCAGCCGCCCGAAGGGCCGCAACCACACGCCCTGGGCGACGGCGGCGTCGGTGGCTGCGGCCATGTCCACCGGCCGGTCCAGTTCCACCACCCCGATGGCCCCGAGCACTCGGACATCGGCCACGCCGGGCAGGCCGTCCAGCTCGTCGAGCCCGGCGCGCAGCTCTGTTTCGATCCGCGGCACGGTGCTGCGCCAGTAGCCGTCGGCCACCAGCTCCAGCGAGGCCGCGGCGACGCGACAGGCCAGCGGGTTGGCCATGAAGGTGGGGCCATGCATGAGCACGCCACCACCGTCGGCGCTGCAGATGGCGGCGGCCACGCGCTCGGTGGTGATGGTGGCGGCCAGGCTCATGAATCCGCCGGTCAGCCCCTTGCCGACGCACAGCACGTCCGGCGTGATGCCGGCGGCGCTGGTGGCGAACAGCTCGCCGGTGCGACCGAAGCCGGTGGCGATCTCGTCGGCCACCAGCAGCAGGCCGTGGCGGTCGCACAGCTCGCGCACCCCCACCAGGAGCTCGTGGTCGTGGAAGCGCATGCCGCCCGCCCCCTGCACCACCGGTTCGATGATGATGGCGGCGATCGTCTCGTCCACCAGCGCCTCCAGCTGGCGCAGGTAGGCCGCGCGCTCGTCGGGGCTGGAGCCGCGCACCGGCGGCGGTGGCGCGAAGACCTGCTGGGCGAGGGCCCCCCGCCACAGGGAGTGCATCCCGCCGTCGGGGTCGCAGACACTCATCGCGGCGAAGGTGTCGCCGTGGTAGCCGCTGCGCCAGGTGAGCAGCCGGGAGCGCTCGGGATGCCCGATGCCGCGCTGGTACTGCAGCGCCATCTTGATCGCCACCTCGACGCTCACCGAGCCGGAGTCGGACAGGAAGACCTTGGTGAGGGGCTCGTCGGTGAGCTCCACCAGCGCGCGGGCCAACAGGGCGGCGGGCTCGTGGGTGAGCCCGCCGAACATGACATGGCTCATCGCGTCCACCTGGTCGTGGGCGGCGGCCACCAGGTGCGGGTGCGAGTGGCCGTGGCAGGCGGCCCACCAGGAGCTCATGCCGTCGATGAGGCTGCGGCCGTCGGCCAGGTGCAGGCGCACTCCCTCGGTCGAGGCGACGGGCAGGTTG
>NZ_JBHWOO010000210.1:0-21239 GCF_043424415.1 Luteococcus sp.
TCACTGCCCCCGTCCACCAGGACGGGGGCCTCCTCCACGTGATCGGGCTCGCATCACCCCAGCAGGCGCAGCACCGCCGGCAGCGCCAAGGCGGTCAGCACCCCGGACATGGCCATCGCGAGCGCCGCGAAGGCACCCTGGACCGGCCCCTCCTGGATGGCGCGGCTGGTGCCGATGCCGTGGGATGACACACCCAGTGCCAGCCCCCGCAGCCGCGGGTCCGAGACCCCCACCAGACCCAGCAGCATCGGCCCGAAGACCGCTCCCAGCACACCGGTGAGCACCGTCAGCACCGCCGCCAGGGAGGCGATGCCGCCACTGGAGTCGGCCAGCACGATCGCAATCGGCGTGGTGGCGGACTTCGGTGCGATCGTCGCCTCCAACGCGAGCCCTCCGTGCAGCGCCCGGACCACCACGATGCCGGTCGCCATCGCCGCGAGACAACCACACGCCACGCCAGCCAGGACGGGCAGCGCCAGCTGGCGGATGGAGCTCGAGGCCCGGTGCAGTGGCACGGCCAACGCCACCGTCGCCGGACCCAGCAGGAAGCTGAGGAAGCTGCCGCCCACCAGGTAGTCCTGGTAGGTGACACCCGAGAGCTCCAGGAAGGCCACCACCAGCGCAATGGCCACCAGGACCGGGGTGAGCAGTGCCGAGCGACCGGAACGGTGCCACAGGCGCAGGGCAACGGTGTAGGCGGCGACCGTCAGCGTGATGCCGAACAGGGGCGAGCTGAGGAACTGGTGCCGGGTCCCGGCCAGCGAGCTCATGCGTCCACCCGCCCGTCGGGACCGGGCGCCACGGGCTCCGGCTCCAGTCCGTCCATCCGCTCCCCATCGGCCACCAGCTCGGGTGCCTGCGTGGCGAGGCAGTCGGTTTGCCGGTTCTGGCGGCCGGGAAGGGCAGTGCCCAGAGCCAGTCGTGCAGCTCCGACCGTGGCCAGGAGCCCCGCGGCCCAGCCCAGCACCATCGCGGTGCTGATCGGCAGCCATTGCTGCCGGATCACCGACACGCAGCCCACCAGGCCGACGCCCGCGGGGATGAACAGCAGCGGCAGCTCGTCCAGGATGCGGTTGCCGGCGCGCATCACCGGGGCCTGCTCGTGCGGTGGTCGCACGGTGAGGTGTGCCAGCAGCAGGAGCATCCCCACCACCGGTCCTGGCACGGCCAGGTGCAGGCTGCTGGCCAGCAGGGTCCCGAGGGCCTGGAAGGCGAACAGGGCGAGCAGTCCTTCGATCATCACTTCTCCCGGCGGTGACGGCGCACCGCGTCGTCATTGTCCGGCATGACCGCCCGCATGGTCACGATGCGTGTGGTCCGACCACAGCATAGCGCGCGGTCGGAACCGGTTCAGCGACGAATTCGGCGCCGCTTCGACGCGGCGCTCTCCTGGCGTCGCTCCTCCTCGCGCGCCAGCTTCTCGCGCTCCCGGATCTTCTCGTCGCGCAGGCGTGCAGCCTCGGCGGCCTCCCAGTGCCCCGGCACGGTCATCACGTCGGTCCTGCGGCGCAGCGGCAGGTCCACCTCGGAGTACTTGCGCGGCACTGCCGGCTGGTAGCTGGTGGCGATCCATGCCGCCGCGAACAGGATCAGGCGTGCGAACAGGTTGAAGAAGAGCATCACGATGATGATGTTTCCGAAGACCACCGTCGACAGGCTGCGGCTGAAGATCTCGATCACCTGCGTCGTGCCGTACAACAGGCCCGTCATCAGCACGCCCGAGGCCAGCGAACCCTTCAGCATGTCCTTCAGGGGCGCCTGGTACTGCGGCAGGACGTGGAAAAGGAACCAGAACAACAGGCTCGACAACACCACCGTCAGCGCCATCGCTCCCACCTGGAGGGTGCCGGCCACCCCAGCCGTTTGCTCGATGCCCAGCCAGGCCACCACCCGGTCGGCGAAAGTGCCTGACAGGGTCACGATCGTGAAGGAGACGGCCAGCGCCAGAATCAGCGCCACGAAGTAGAACAGGTTGACGAAGCGCTCCACCAGCCAGTTGCGCCCCGGTGGGCTCATGTCGAACTCCGGGCGCCACTGGGCCCGCACGGCGCCGCGCAGGTTGCCCATCCATCCCGAGCCCGAATAGGCCGCCGCCGCGATACCCAGCAGCAGCAGGTTGCGCCAGTTGTTCAGCGCATCCTCGATCATCTGGATCGCCTGCGGGCCACCAGCCACCACGCCGATCTCCCGCACGGCCACGTCCTTGATGCGCAGCAGCCAGTCGGGCCGGAAGACAGTCAGCATCCAGCCCAGGAAACTGAAGGCGAACATCAGTGCAGGGACCAGCGTCAGCACCGAGAAGTAGGTGATGCCGCCGGCCAGCTGGTTTCCCATCCGGTTCTGGAAACGGTCATTGGCCCGGATCAGGTGCGCCGACCACGGCGTGCGCTTGAGCCAGCGCCACACTCCCATCGCCTGCCCCCTGCCGTGTGCTGCCGATCACGTCGAGCACAGCGTATCGGCTCGACACAAGGACCCCCGCACCGTCGAGCGACGGCGCGGGGGCCCTGGTGGTGAGGCGTGCCTCTGCCCGGATCAGTCCTCGAAGCTCTCCACCGGCGGGCAGGAGCAGACCAGGTTGCGATCCCCGTGCACCCCGTCGATGCGCGCCACGGCCGGCCAGTACTTGTCCCGGCCGGAACCGGCCAGCGGACCGGTGTGACGGCCGGCCGGGAAACCGGCCTCGGTGCGGCTGTACGGGTGGCTCCACTCGTCGGCGGTCACACGAGCCAGCGTGTGCGGGGCATTGGCCAGCGGATTGTCCTCCAGCGGCCACTCGCCCGACTCCACCTTCGCGATCTCGCCGCGGATGGCGATCATCGCCTCGCAGAAGCGGTCCAGCTCGTACTTGCTCTCGCTCTCGGTGGGCTCCACCATCAGCGTGCCAGCCACCGGGAAGCTCATCGTCGGCGCGTGGAAGCCGTAGTCCACCAGGCGCTTGGCGACGTCGTCCACGGTGACGTGGCTGGACTTGGTGATCGCACGCAGGTCGAGGATGCACTCGTGCGCCACCCGTCCGTCAGCGCCGGCGTAGAGGATCGGGTAGTGCTCCTCCAGGCGCTTGGCGATGTAGTTGGCACCCAGCACCGCGTTCAGCGTCGCCTTGCGCAGACCGTCCGGACCCATCAGGGCGATGTAGGCGTACGAGATCGGCAGCACGCCAGCCGAACCATAGGGCGCGGCAGCAACCGGGCCGTAGGAGGTCTCGGGGCCGGCCTCGGCCACCAGCGGGTGGTTGGGCAGGTAGGGCGCGAGGTGCTCCAGCACCGCCACCGGGCCGACACCCGGACCGCCGCCGCCGTGCGGGATGGCGAAGGTCTTGTGCAGGTTGAGGTGGCTCACGTCGCCGCCGAACTTGCCCGGCTGGGCCAGGCCCGCCAGCGCATTCATGTTGGCACCGTCGACGTAGACCTGGCCGCCAGCGGCGTGCACCAGCTCGGACAGCTCGGTGATGGTGTCCTCGTAGACGCCGTGGGTCGACGGGTAGGTCACCATGATCGCGGCGAGCTCCTCGCGGTGCTTGTCGACCTTGGCGCGCAGGTCGTCCATGTCGACCGAACCATCGGCAAGGCTCTTGACCACGACCACCTTCATGCCGGCCATTGCGGCCGAGGCGGCATTGGTGCCGTGCGCCGAGGACGGGATCAGGCAGATCGTGCGCTGCTCGTCGCCGTTGGCGATGTGGTAGCTGCGGATCGCCATCAGTCCCGCGAACTCGCCCGCCGAACCGGCATTGGGCTGCAGGCTGACACGGTCGTAGCCGGTGATCTCCTCCAGCATCCGGCACAGCCGCTCCACCAGCTCGGTGTAGCCGATGGCGTCCTGGGCCGGGGCGAAGGGGTGCAGGGCCGCGAAGCCGGGGTAGCTGATCGGCTCCATCTCTGCGGTGGCATTGAGCTTCATGGTGCACGAGCCCAGCGGGATCATGCCCTTGTCCAGGGCGAAGTCGCGGTCGGACAGGGCGCGCAGGTAGCGCAGCATCAGCGTCTCGGAGTGGTAACTGTTGAAGACCGGGTGCAGCAGGTAGTCCTCGCCACGGGCGTGGCCGGCCAGCGAACCCACCGGCTCCGAGGCCAGGTCCAGTCCGAAGACCTCGGCCAGCGCCTGCAGGGTCGACTCGTCGGTGTCCTCACCGACCGAGATGCCGACGTGGTCATCGTCCACCAGGCGCAGGTGGATCCAGTGCTCACGGGCCTTGGCCACCAGGTCCGCGGCACGACCGGGAGCACTGACGGTCACGGTGTCGAAGAAGTCGGTGCTCGACAGCTCGAAACCGGCCTTGGTCAGGGCACCGGCCAGCTGCCGCGCCTGCTCGTGGATGGCATCGGCGATCGAGCGCAGGCCGTGCGGGCCGTGGTAGACGGCATACATCGACGCCGTCACGGCCAGCAGCACCTGCGCGGTGCAGATGTTGCTGGTGGCCTTCTCGCGGCGGATGTGCTGCTCACGGGTCTGCAGGGCCAGGCGGTAGGCGGGCGTCCCGTCAGCATCGACCGAGACGCCCACCAGGCGGCCGGGCATCGACCGCTCCAGGCCCTCGCGCACGGCGATGTAGCCAGCATGTGGGCCACCGTAGAACAACGGCACACCGAAGCGCTGGGAGGAGCCCACCGCGATGTCGGCACCCCAGCTGCCCGGCGACTCCAGACGTGTCAAGGTCAGCAGGTCGGCTGCGGCCACCACGGTGGCACCGTTCTCGTGGGCCTTGTCGGCGATCTGGCGCAGTTCCTCCACCGGGCGCACGCGGCCGCTGGTCCCGGGGACCTGGACCACCACGACGAAGGCCTCATGCTGCTGCAGGGCGGAGACCAGGTCGTCGGCCTCGACGACCTCCCAGCCCAGGGCCAGCGCGCGGGTACGCACGACGGCGGCGCTCTGCGGGAGGATGTCGGCATCCAGCAGCACCACATTGCCCTTGCGGGTGGTGCGGCGGGCCACGCCGGCTGCCTCCGCCACGGCCGTCGCCTCGTCCAGCAGGGAGGAGCCGGCCGTGGTCATCCCGGTCAGCTCTGCCACGACGGTCTGGAAGTTCAGCAGGGCCTCGAGGCGTCCCTGGCTGATCTCGGGCTGGTAAGGGGTGTAGGCGGTGTACCAAGTGGGGTCCTCGAGGACATTGCGCCGCACCACCGGTGGCGTGATCGTTCCGTGGTAGCCCATGCCGATCATGGCCGTCATCGGCTTGTTCTTCGCGGCCAGCCGGCGCAGGTCGTCCAGGACGCCGGTCTCGGTCACCGCGGCCGGCAGGTCCAGGGGCTGCGGCATCCGGATCTTCTCGGGAAGGGCCTCGACCAGGTCGTCGAGGGTCTCCAGCCCGAGGGTCTCGAGCATCCCTGCTCGTTCGCTCTCGCTCGGCCCGATGTGCCGTGCGCCGAAATCATGTGCCAGAGGCTTCGTCACCATGGCCACACGATAGCGGCCCCAGTGAGTGACGATTCACCGCGGTGGCGGCGCCTCACCCGGCCCGCAGCGCCGGTTCCCTCCTCAGCGCCCGCCGAGGCTTCTCGACCCGTTCGGTGGGCAGCTCCGCCAGGCTCCCCTCGATATCACGCCAGACCCCGCCCAGCGCGATCGCAAACATGCCCTGGCCGCCTCGCAGCAGGTCCACCACCTCGTCGTCCTCGGTGCATTCGTAGACCGAGACCCCGTCGCTCATCAGGGTGACGGCGCTGATGTCCTGCACTCCCCTGCGCCCCAGGTGCGCCACGGCGACCCGCACCTGTTGCAGCGAGATGCCGGCGTCGATCAGCCGCTTGACCACTCGCAGCAACAGGACGTCACGGAAGCTGTAGAGGCGCTGGGAGCCCGAGCCGTCGGCGGCCCGGATGCTGGGGCGGACCAGATCGGTGCGGGCCCAGTAGTCCAGCTGGCGGTAGGTGATGCCCGCCACACGGCAGGCCACCGGTCCGCGCAGACCGAGGTCGCCGGGCAGCGGCGAGAAGTCACCCTCGAACAGGGCGTCCTGTCCCACGGTCACCTCCTCGTCCATGGTGCTGTTCTGGTTGGTCGTCACAGTCCGACGCTAACGCCCCGGATTCGGCTGGCCCACCGAAGACGCCGATCGGGCCAAACCCTCAAGAAGCCTTGAAACTTGCCCTGACAAGGTATGACGCATTCGTCCTCGCGGAGGCCGGCAAGTCTGAAGATTCTGTCACCGGGCTCGCCGATCATGCGGCGGGACCGTCGAAGTCGTCCGGGCTGACGTGGTCCAGGAACTCGCGGAAACGCTCCACCTCGTCCTGGGCCGGCTCCTCCAGCTCGATGCCCACGCGCTCCAGGAGCTCCTCGGGGGCCACCACCGTCAGGCCGGTGCGCACGGCCAGCGCCACCACGTCGGAGGGGCGTGCCTGGACCACGTGGCCATCGACGTGCAACTCGGCGAGGAAGGTGCCCTCGACCATGTCGGTGATGCGGGCCTGCGATGGTTCGTGCCCCAGCACGGTCAACAGGTCGGCCAGCAGGTCGTGGGTCAACGGGCGTGGCGGGACCAGTCCGTCCATGGCCTGGGCGATGGCTGCGGCCTCCCCTGCCCCGATCCAGATCGGCAACACCCTGCTGCCGCCCGACTCGCGCAGCAACAGGATGGGTGAAGCGGTGGGGGCGTCCATCCGGACACCGATGACGTCGAGTTCCCGCATGTCCAACACCCTAGCCCGACGACGAAGGCACGCGGTTCAGCGCTGGATCAGGCTGTGCATCATCGCCGCGTGGGCGTGGACCACGAGCTGGGTCACCTCACGGGTCGCCTCGGCCGACTGGCTGGCCTGGCGGCGACGGTAGGGCGCGACGGCCTGCTCCACCAGGCCCGCCTCGCGCTCGGCGGACTGCTTGATCGCCCGCAGGTGGCGGGTGTCCATGCCATAGGCCTGGAGTTTGCGCGCCACCACGCAGATCGTCAGGGCCTCGCGGCCGTAGAAGCTCGACTGGCGCCGGGGCATCACCAGCTGCTGGCGCTCGAGGTCGATCAGCACGGCCTCGGAGATACCGGAGGCGGCCAGCAGCTCACGGCGGGTCATCCGCAAGGGCTTGCGCGCGCCCGCCGCGCGCGGGCGCACAGGCCGTCGCACGGGCGACGACTCCTCGGTGAGGCTTGGCGACGGGGGCGTGGACGCTGCCGGGGCAGGCGCCTCCAGGCTGGGCGGCTGCTCCCCCCTGTCCATCAGGTCCAGGTGCTCCCGGATGACCTTCAGGGGCAGGTAGTGGTCACGCTGGACCGTGAGGATGTAGCGCAGCCGCTCCACGTCGGCGTCGACATAGCGTCGATAGCCCGACGGTGCCCGCTCGGGGGCCAACAGACCCTCGCTCTCCAGGAAACGGATCTTGGAGATCGAGATGTCGGGGAATTCCGCCTTCAGCGCGGCCAGGACCTGGCCGATCGAGCGGTGGTGCTGGGGCATCAGTGCGGTCCGGGCTCACCCACGAAGAAGACCATGCGGAACTTGCCGATCTGCACCTCGTCACCCTGGCGCAGCACGGCATCGCCATCGACCAGCGTACGGTTCACGTAGGTTCCGTTGAGGCTGTTCTGGTCCGCCACGACCCACTGCCCGTCCACCTTGCGGAAGAGTACGTGGTGGCGCGAGACGGTGATGTCGTCCAGGAAGATGTCTGAATCGGGATGCCGCCCGGCTGAGACCTCGTCGGAGTCCAGCAGGAAGCGTTCACCCACCTCTGCCCCGCGCTCGACCACGAGCAGGGCATTCTCCCCGGACAGGGCCTGGACGGCAGCCATCTGGCCGGTGTCGATCTCCACGGTGCCGGTCTTCTCGGTCACCACGGGGATCATGCGGGTCGTGTCGCCGGTGACGGCCTCGGACCCAGTGAGGCGTACACCGCAATTGGCGCAGAAGTTCGCGCCGGCGCCGGAATCGGCGCCACATCGGGGGCATTCAACCATCGTCTTGTTCTCCATCTGCCGTGACCGTGCGGGGGACGGTCACGCCTCCGAATGCGGACATCTTGCGACGGCCACCGTCCAGGGCCGGGTGACCGCCGCAGGCGTCCATTGTGTCACCGGGGCCACAGCGGCCCCAGCATCACTCGCCGACGGCCTCGGCGTAGGCGTCGCTGTCGAGCAACGAATCGGTGTCGCTGTCCTCGGCCAGCTCGATCTCGAAGAGCCATCCGTCGCCGTAGGGGTCCTGGTTGACCGTCTCGGGCGAGTCGGACAGGGTCTCGTTCACAGCGGTCACGACGCCGCCGACCGGGGTGAAGACATCGGAGACACTCTTGGTGCTCTCCAGCTCGCCACACGAGTCACCGGAGGCGATCTCCTCCCCGACGGTCGGCAGGGAGACGAAGACGATGTCTCCCAGCGCGTCGGCAGCGAAATCGGTGATGCCGATGCGAACAGTGCGTCCATTGCCGGCGCGCACCCACTCGTGCTCCTCGCTGTACTTCAGATCCTCGGGAAAACGGGACATCGCAATTGCTCCTTCGCAAGGTCTCCCGGGCCATCTCCGGGGCTGGCCCACTCAGACTAACGTGCCTTGGCACGGGGCACGACACGGTGGGGGGCCAAATGGCGGCGCTCGTCAGGCCGGACGCGCGAACTGGGGGGTGGGCGGGGTGAAGAGCGAGTCGATGCGCACCTCTTGGAGGCGCTGGATCTGCACCTGGCCGCCGACTGCCTCGGCCTGCACCTGGCTCACCAGTCCGCCCCGGAAACGGGCGCCCTCCTCGAGGGAGTGTGGGTCACCGATGACATCGAGCACCAGCGGGGTGCGCACCGGGTGGCCGTTGACCAGCAGCAGGTCGTCACCGGAGCCGAACCAGGTCTGGGCCACCACGCGCTGGGCGTCGTTGACCTCGATCGCCTCGGCACCGGCATCGCGAAGTTCCTCCACGGCATCCAGCACGATCTCCGGCGTGAGGCCATGGCCCGGGTCGTTGATGACGATGCGCACCCCAGGGCCGACCGCCGGCAGGGTGCCATTCAGGATTCCCAGTTCGGCCACGCGCCGCGCCTTCTCACGCTCCGCGATGCGTCGGGCGTCGGCTCCCGAGGCCAGCTGCTGCTGCGTGCGCTCCAGCTGGCTGGCTTCCTGGGCCAGGCGCCCCTGTTCGGCGGTGAGCTGGTCCAACAACTGCACCAGGTCGGTGCGGCGCATGCTGGCATAGGAATCGGCCCCGGCCCTCTGGTGCACCTGGGCCACCATCAGGAAGCCCAACAGGGAAAGCGCCAAAGCCATCAGGAGCTGGCCTGCCCCGGGCCGGAAGAAGTCGTGCAGGATGCGGTCCCAGGCCGGGTACCGCTCGCGCAGGCTCGAACGCCCGGCGGGCCGACGCGGGCTTGCGCCGGACTCACTCGGGTCCACCTGCTCGGGCTCAGGCATGGATCAGGGCCCGTCGGATCGCGGCGGCATTGGTGAAGATGCGGATGCCCAGCACCACCACGACGGCGGTCGACAGTTGGGAGCCGACGCCGATCAGATCACCCAGCCAGACGATCAGGCCGGCGATCAGGACATTGCTGATGAAGCTGACCACGAAGACCTTGTCGGTGAAGGTGCCACCCAGATAGGCGCGCAGGGCACCGAAGAGGGCATCGAGGGCGGCCACGATGGCGATCGGCAGGTAGGGCTGCAGTCCCACGGGCAGCGTCGGCTCCAGCCAGAGACCCAGGGCGATCCCCGCCAGCAGTCCCAGCAGTGCGATCATCCTTGCTCCTGCCGTCGAATCGCCGTCATCTCCATGTCATCCATCATGCCTCGCTGCCGTTCATCGTTCCGGTTCGGCCAGCCGGGTGCCCAGGCCAGGGTCGGCGTCCAGTCGCAGCTCATCGGCGATGGTCACCTCGTAGCCCAGCCGGTAGTTGTCCTTGAGGAAGGTCCACCAGTGCCCGCCCGGGGTTTCGTTCAGTGCAGAGCCCAGCCGTCGGGGGTCGCCAATGGCCTCGAGCTGGTAGGGATGGCCCAGCGAACGATAGTCGACGGTGATCGCCGAGCCCGCCCCGCGGATCGCGGTGCGGCTGGAGAGCCGGTGACCGTTGATGGCGATCGCCTCGGCGCCAGCCCCCCACAACCCATTGACCAGCCGTCGCAGGTCCTGGTCGGTCACCCGGGCAGGTTCACCCCTGGCGGGTGCCGGGGCGTCATCGACCTTCACCACGATGCCCGGCCCCACGACGGGTCGCAGGCCAGCCATGGCCTCCGCCGCCACCTGCTGGGAGGAGACGCTCGGCAGGGACCCTGCCTCGGCCCGTCGCACCTGCTCGTCCAGGGTTGCCACACGCCGGCGGGCCTGGTCCTGCTGCGCCTCGGCGGACTGGACGCGGGCGATGAGCTGCTCGCGCTCTACCTGTGCCACGGGCGCCTGCCTGGTCGTCATTGCCGCCGCCATGGTCACCAGCACGGCCGCGAGGGCCAGTGCCACGGCCGTCAGGGCCGGCCTGCGCGGCGGGCGTTCTCCCGCGACCGCTTCATAGTCCGGATCCACCGCCGTGCGGGTGATCGAGGTCAGCAGGTCCATGCTGGCGTCTGGCCTGGGGACAGCGCCCGACTCGGCGTCGGGGGTGCTGGCCGGGGGTGTCACCCGGCCAGCCTAGGCGATCAGGCCTCGGGGGTGGCCAAGATGCGCAGCGCGTCGTGGTAGGCCCGCACCACCTCTGGCCCGACCCGGTCCCAGGAATAGCTTCGGGCCAGCGCGATGCCGCGCGCGGTGGGGTGCTGGTCGCGCTCGAGCGTCCTGAGCACGGCCGCGGCCAGGTCATCGGGATCGCCGGCCCGGAAGAGCTCCGCCACCGGACCCTGGCCGTCGCTGACCACCTCGCGGAAGGCGGGAAGGTCGGCGGCCACCACCGGCGTCCCACAGGCCAAGGCCTCAAGCAGCACCAGCCCGAAGCTCTCGCGGCCCGTGTGCGGAGCAACATAGGCATCACAGCCGCTCAGCACCCGATCGCGGGCCTGGTCGTCGAGAACCCCGAGGAAGTCGACCCCCTCGAGCACGCGAGCACGCCCCGGCCCGATCACCAGTGTGCGCGCTCCGGGATGGACCTGCCTGACCAGCTCCATGGCGGCGAGCAGGACCGGCAGGCCCTTGCGGGGCTCGTCATGGCGCCCCACGAAACAGATTCGGGGGCCGGGCTCCGCGATCTTCGCATCCCTCCGTCCGTCGTGCAGGACGGGTCCGTCCTGGAAGCCTGTCGGATCGAGGCCATTGGGCACGACTCGCTGCGCTCCCGCGCCGTGATGCTCGGCGACCTGCGCCGCGACGCGACTGACCGCGAGCCGCACCGCGATGCGCGACATGGGCCGCCCCAGGAAGCGGTGGGCCAGGGCGAGCACGCGCGAGCCCGGGTTGGCGGTGTGGGCCGTGGCCACCATGGGTGCCCTCGACAGGACCACCGACAGGAGGGCGATCGAGGGTGTCATGGGCTCGTGGACGTGCACCACGTCTGGCTCGATCCGTCGCAGCGCCCAGTGCAACCGCAGGACCGCCAGTGGTCCGGCACCCACCCGGGCCGTCGATCCGTTCCAGCGCATGGCAATGGCCGGGCCGGTTGCGTGGATGCGGGATGGGTCGATGCCCCACTGCTGGGCCCGCTGGTGCGACAGGCGGCCCGGAGCCACGAGGTGTGCGTCGTGGCCCTGGCAGACCAACCAGGCGGTGAGTCCGAGCGCATGGTTCTGGACCCCGCCCGGCACGGACAGGGAGTAGGGGCACACGATGGCCACGCGCAGCGCAGTCATGCCCAATCGGTCGCCTGGTCGTCGAAGAAAGGCACCAGCATGTGCCAGTCGGTGACGTTCTGGGCCACCTGCTCGGAGAAGAAGTCGGCCAGGTCCTGCGTCATCGCCGTGGTGGCCGCACCGTGCGGCGTGATCGGGTCCGAGAAGACCAGTCGCATCCCGTCGGCGGTGAAGTGGGCGGCGCAGCCCAGCAGGGTCGCCCCGGTACGACGGGCCAGCATCGCCGGACCCATCGGCAGCCGGACCGTGTGGGTGCCGTCGGCGCAGCGCCAGCGTACGGCCGCGCCGCCGATGGTGAAGGTGCGGTCGCTGACCAGGCAGACCATGCGGCCGGCGCGGGCGTCTCCGATGAGCTTGGCCATCACCCGGGGGTCGTCGTGGGCGTGGACGGTGAAGCCCAGCTGCTGGCGGGCGGCGACATACCAGTCGAAGTCGGGCACCCGCTCGGCGACGGTGGAGACCGGCAGGCCCAGGGCACAGGCCCAGGCGCCGGCGAGGTCCCAGGAGCCCATGTGGGGCAGGGCGACGACCACTCCCCCGCGGTTGTGCAGGTCGACCAGCCCGTTGCGGTCCTCGGGGCTCACCTCGACCTGGGCCAGCAGCCGCTCGGCCGGCCAGCGCCCCAGCTGGGTGGAGAGCACCAGGTTGCGCGCCCAGGAGTCCATGGCCATGGCGGTCTCGGACCGGGTCGGCGGCCGCCCGAGCACGACGGCAGCATTGTCCTGCCACTGGCGAACCCCCTGGGCTGGGGCAAGTGCGGCGGCCCGGCCCACAATCCTGGCGGTGGGCCGCCACACTCCTTCGGGGACATGGGCCATGCCCGTGAGCAGGCGGGACAGTCGCGTCATCGGGTCTCGCGCTGGTGCTCTGCCGCCACGACCGCCTGCGGGTCGACCACGATGCGCCCTTCGGCATCGGCCTGGCGGGCCTGGTCGCGCACCTGGTGCATGCGCTGCAGGACGGTGAAGGTGCTGGCCAGCAGCAGGTAGCACAGGGCCAGCGGCATCGCCCAGACCAGGCCCAGGCCGGTCAGCAGCATGCCGAGCAGCAGCGCGAGCAACCGGTCACCCCGTGCGGCGAGGCCGCCCCAGACCTTGAATCCCAGGGCAAGCCCCCGAGCCTTGGCATAGCTGGTGACCTGGCCCATGACCAGGGCCCCGATGGCCACGCCACACCACAGAACGGAGTCGCCGGCACCGGCATACCAGAGGGCGACGGCGCCGAAGATGGCGCCATCGGCCACCCGGTCGAGGGTGGAGTCCAGGAAGGCTCCATAGCTGGACCCCTTGCCGCTCATGCGAGCCATCTGGCCGTCCACGCCGTCGGTGAGCACACAGAAGGTGATCGCCAGCGCTGCCTGCCAGAGCAGACCTGCCGGAACCAGCCACAGCGAGATGCCGATCACCAGCAGCGTCCCAAACCACGTGACCATGTCGGGCGTCATGTGTAGCGCCAGGGCCAGTTTGGCGCCCGGCGTCATCAAGACCGAGTAGAGCCCCCGAAGCCGTTCGACCATCGCTCAGGCCTCCGCTGCCACGTCCGGCCAGGCCTCGGCCAAGGCCTGACGGGCGTCGTCGAGCAGCTGCGGAACGGCTCGCGTGCGGCCGATGATGGGCAGGAAGTTCGCATCGCCCTCCCACCGCGGCACGACGTGCTGGTGCAGGTGGGCGGCGATCCCCGCGCCGGCCACCGCACCCTGGTTCATGCCGATGTTGAAGCCGTGCGGGTCCGAGACCTCGGTCAGAACCTTCATCGCCGTGCGCGTGAGGCTGGCCATCTCGTCCACCTCGGCCTGGTTCGCATCGGTGTACCAGGAGATGTGCCGGTAGGGGCAAACCAGCAGGTGTCCGGGCGAGTATGGGAAGAGGTTCATCACGACGAAGCAGTGCTCGCCGCGATGGACGATCAGCCCCTCGTCGTCGGGACCCTTCGGCTTGGTGCAGAAGGGACACTGCTTCTCGGTGGCATCGATCGGCTTGGAGTCGCCCTTGATGTAGGCCATCCGGTGCGGCGTCCACAGGCGCTGGAAGGCGTCCGGGACGCCCGCCATCGACTCGGCCGGGTCGATGCGGACCTCCTGCTCGCCGCTCATCAGGCCTGCCCGGCAGGCTCTGCGTCCTGCACCGTGGCCTCGGCGACGGGCTCGGCGGCCGACGGACTGTCATTGCGACGCGAGCGCACCCACTCGACGACCTCCTGCACGGCCTGGTCGACCGGCACGCCATTGCGCTGGGAACCGTCGCGGAAGCGGAAACTCACCGCGCCCGCCTCGCGGTCCTCGCCTCCGGCGATCAGCATGAAGGGGACCTTCTGCTTGGTGGCATTGCGGATCTTCTTCGGGAATCGGTCGTCGGACTGGTCCATCTCGACGCGGATCCCCTCGGCCTCCAGCTTGCCGAGCACCTCGGAGAGGTAGTCGTTGAACTCGCCGGCCACGGGGATGCCCACCACCTGAACCGGGCTGAGCCACGCGGGAAAGGCACCGGCGTAGTGCTCGACGAGAACGCCGAAGAAGCGCTCGATCGAACCGAACTTGGCGGAGTGGATCATCACCGGCTGCTGGTGGCTGCCGTCACTGGCTGTGAACTGCAGGCCGAAGCGCTCGGGCTGGTTGAAGTCGTACTGGATCGTCGACATCTGCCAGGTGCGGCCAATGGCATCCTTCGCCTGGATCGAGATCTTGGGGCCGTAGAAGGCGGCGCCGCCCGGATCCGGTACGCACTCCAGACCGGACTCCTCGGCAGACTGGCGCAGCACCTCGGTGGCGGTCGCCCACTGCTCGTCGGAGCCGATGAACTTGTCCTTCTTCTTGCCGTCCTCGTCGCGGGTGGACAGCTCCAGGTAGAAGTCGTCCATGCCGAAGTCACGCAGCAGCGTCAGCACGAACTGCAGCAGGTGCTTGATCTCGGCGGGTGCCTGCTCAGGAGTGACATAGCTGTGCGAGTCGTCCTGGGTGATGGAGCGCACCCGGGTGAGGCCCTGCAGCACGCCCGACTTCTCGTTGCGGTAGACGGTGCCGAACTCGAACAGGCGCAGCGGCAGCTCACGGTAGGAACGGCCACGGCTTCGGAAGATCTCGTTGTGCATCGGGCAGTTCATCGCCTTGAGGCGGTAGGCGGTGCCGTCGTCATCCATGGCCGGGAACATGCCCTCGGCGTAGTAGGGCAGGTGACCCGAGGTGTAGAACAAGTCCTCCTTGCTGATGTGCGGCGTCTTGACGTAGATGAATCCGTTGTCGATGTGCGCCTGGCGGACGTAGTCCTCCATCTCGCGGATGATGACTCCACCCTTGGGGTGGAAGACGGGCAGCCCGGCGCCCAGGGTCTCGGGGAAGCTGAACAGGTCCAGCTCGCTGCCCAGCTTGCGGTGGTCTCGCTTGGCGGCCTCCTCCAGGCGCACCTGGTAGGCCTTCAGGTCCTCCTTGGTGGCCCAGGCGGTGCCGTACAGGCGCTGCAGGTGCGCCTTCGACTGGTCACCGCGCCAGTAGGCCGCGGAGCTCTTGGTGAGCGCGAAAGCGTTGATGTAGCCGGTGTGCGGCACGTGCGGGCCGCGACACAGGTCATACCAGGCCACCGAGTCGTCCCGGCGACGGTTCTCGTAGATGGTCAGCTCGGCACCGCCCACCTCCACCGAGGAACCGTCCTCGTCATTGCTGCCGCCCTTGTCCTGGATCAGCTCCAGCTTGAAGGGCTCGTGCTGCTCGGCCTCGACCGCCTCCTCCTCGGTGACGACGCGACGCACGAAGCGCTGGCGCTCCTTGACGATGCGCTGCATCTGCTTCTCGATCTTCTTCAGGTCCTCCGGGGTCAGCGGATCGCACTGGAAGTCGTAGTAGAAACCATCGGTGATGGGAGGGCCGATGCCGAGCTTGGCATCGACGAAGAGGTTCTGGACGGCCTGCGCGGCCACGTGCGCAACAGAGTGGCGCACGATCGACAGGCCCTCTTCGCTGGTCATCAGGACGGGTTCGACGACATCACCGTCGGACAGTTCGCGTGCGAGGTCGAGGGTCTCGCCGTTGACGTGCATGGCGACGATCGAACGCTCCTGACCGAACAGTTCGAGCCCCGTGGTCCCGGTGTCGACCACCTGCTCGGAGCGTTGGGCATCCTGCTCGACGATGATGGTGAGTGACACGAGGTTTTCCTTTCGAGGTGACGCACGCCCAGACAGGGGACGCGCGCTGCCGGGAGTCCCGGCGGGTTGACCCGTCCATTCTGCCCGACGACGCCATTCTCGTGTGAACGCCGCTGCGTGTGCATGGGTGCTCTGGCTGGGAAAATGAAGTAGGGCCCCGGCACCAGCCGGGGCCCTACTGTCTTGTGGTGGGCGACACTGGGTTTGAACCAGTGACCTCTTCCGTGTCAGGGAAGCGCGCTACCACTGCGCCAGCCGCCCGAGGTGGAGACGGGATTTGAACCCGTGTACACGGATTTGCAGTCCGTTGCCTCGCCTCTCGGCCACTCCACCATTGGGTGAGTCCTCACCGTCTTGGATGGGGGCGAGAGCCTCTCCGAGCGGACGACGGGATTCGAACCCGCGACCCTCACCTTGGCAAGGTGATGCTCTACCAACTGAGCCACGTCCGCATGTGTTGCCTTCGGAAGGAATCTCTTCTCTTCCTCGTGCTGAGCACTCGACTTAGCTTAGTGGAAGTCTCCCTGACTTCCAAATCCGCTCTTTCGTTCCCGGCTCTTCACGTGCCGTTCGCGGTCGGTGCGTTGAGAACACTAGCCGAGCCCTGTTGGCTGCGCAAATCGCCCCTGGGGAGCCCCGGAGGGCTTGACGAGGCCATCCAGAGGGACCGCGCTCAAGGGTGCCCTGCTGCCACGCGTGCCCTGGAGTGGACTCAAGGCAGGGCGGCAAGCACGCCATCGGTGCTCATGTGGACCGGATTTGTGCGCTTCCAGAAAGGCCGCTAGTGTTTCTCTTCGCAAGGGCGATTGGCGCAGTGGTAGCGCGCTTCGTTCACACCGAAGAGGTCACTGGTTCGAACCCAGTATCGCCCACCCTGCAAGGGAGGCCCCGACAGCTGTTGTCGGGGCCTTTTCCGTTTGCGGCGGCGTGCGTGACGAGGCCAGGGCGCCGCAGTTCCACGCGCCACTCAGTGGTGGGCACTTCGGTCGCCTCGGCTCGCCTCTCTCACCTGTTCCAGCGGGGGAAAGCACATCCCGTCTCGTTCGGGACCGGAGTCCGCGCGCCGACACCCACCGGCAAATCTCTGGTGAGGATGCTTGGAAGCCACACACCTTGCGCGCACGGGTGCTCGAACAGGGGGTTCCGGTGGAAAATTTTTTGTGCCCGTCAATTCACGTCCTTTTTAGTGGAACTTCAAAGACATCTTCTGTGGCCGTGGCTCGAGTTGGCGGCCGACGCCGCGAACCGGGGGCGGCACTCCGAAGATCCTGCAGTTGAAGAGCCTCGATCGGGTAGCAAAAAGCATCCACATAGTGAGATATAAATCCACTATCTGGACACACGCTTGCCAGTGCGAGTCCTGTGCGAGGACTGTTGTCGGGACGGCAATGGAGCCGAAAGTCCCACTGACAAGAAAGAAGGCTCCTGATGACCGCACCCGCGCTCGTGCTGCTGGCCCATGGCTCCACGGATCCTCGAATCGCCGGACAGCTCCACGAACTTCGCCGATCGATGCAGCAGGCGCGTCCCGACCTCGACGTCTCGCTCGCCTTCCTCGACCACTGCCCTCCGTCCGGTCCTGCCGTGGTGCAGGCACTGGCAAAGAGGGGCGTGAAGGAGATGGTCTTCGTCCCCCTGGAGCTGTCCAGCGCCGTCAACGTGGACCAGGCCGCTATCGATGTCGTCGAGCTCCTGCGCCACAACCACCCATCCGTCTCGATGCAGCTGGCCCGTCCCGTGGGTCCGGCCACGGACCTGCTCAATGTGCTGGACCAGCGCCTGCGCGAGGCCCTGCGCGCCTCGGGCGCCGGCGAGCTTGACGCGCTGGTGATCTCCGTCCCCCAGACCGGCGACGCACGAGGCAATGCACTGCTGGCCCGCCGCGCCCGTCAGTGGGGCTCGCACCACCGCCTGCCCTGCCTGGTTGCTGCCAACGACTCCCCCGCCACCGACATCGCACACGCCATGAGCGCCCTGCGTGCCCAGGGCCGTCGCCACATCGCGGTAGGAAGCCTCTACGTCTGCGGCGACCAGTCCTTCCGCCTCCAGCGGGCCACCGCGCTCAAGGCTGGTGCCGTGGCCGTCTCGGAGCCCATCGGAGCACACGAGGTCCTGCTCGAACTGGTAATGGCCCGCTACGCCTTCGCGGCCATGGACCTGCTGGACCACGCCCAGCTGCAGGACGAGGCAACGCTCAGCGTGGCCATCTGACGAAGGACGGCAACGAGGGGCCCACACGGCATCGAGTGGACCCCTCGTCCCTTCCTGCAGGGGATCAACTCCTGGCCAGACGCGCCTTCTCCTTCGCGACGTCGAAGTCGGCCACCGGCCAGCTCAGCTCCATCTCCTCGAGCCTCTCCAGCAGGAGCTGGGCCACCGCCCAGTTGCGGTACCACTTGCGGTCTGCCGGGACCACGTGCCACGGGGCCGGGTCGGTATTGCACCTCTCAAGCAGGTCCGCATAGGCCTCCATGTAGGCCGGCCACTTCTTGCGTGCGTCGATGTCGCCCGGGTTGTACTTCCAGTGCTTCTCGGGATTGGCCAGACGCTCGGCCAGCCGCGCCCCCTGCTCCTCACGGCTGACGTTGAGGAAGCACTTGATGATCTTCGTCCCACTGGCCGCCAGGTCAGCCTCGAACTTGTTGATCTGCTCGTAGCGCTTCTCCCACTCCTCGACGGGGACAAGTCCCTCGACCCGCACCGCCAGCACGTCCTCGTACTGGGACCGGTCGAAGATGCCGATCATGCCGGGACCAGGCAGGGCCTTGCGGATGCGCCACAGGAAGGAGTGGGAGAGCTCCTCCTTCGTGGGCTTCTTGAAGGCCTTCAGGGCAATACCCTGGGGATCGACCATGCCGATGGCGTGACGGATCACGCCGCCCTTGCCGGAAGTGTCCATCCCCTGCAGCACGACCAGGACGCTCGGTGCGTCCTCGTGCTCACGGCCGTTGGCGTAGAGCCGCTCCTGCAGCTCGTCGAGGCGCTGCCCGACCAACTCGCTCTGGGCGGGGGCGTCAACCTTCCCCTTGCCCGGATAGCCAGGCGTGGCACGCGAGTCGAGCGAGGCCACGTCGACCGGGCCCTGGGGCAGGCGCAGCAGTTCGTGCAGGCTGGTCTTCCTGCCCTCAGCGAGCTCCTGCTCGGAGGACGACTTGTCAGACTTCTTCTTCTTGGACATGCCCGTCATTGTGATCGAGGTGAGGCCCGGGCGGAAGGATTCTCGACCTGGGCGAAGTCGGATCTCGGGCGCTCAGTGGTCCTTGCGGGCACGGCTGGGTTGCACCCGGGGCGGCTCACCGGGCATCTTCGGGGTGCCTTGCCCAGTAACGCTATGCGGATCGCCTAGCCAAGCGCGGATCGGTGAAGCGCTGTGGCGGGGGATATCAGGTGAACACTCACCGCATATAGGAGAGACCCCGGCACCCATGTCTCAGGATACCGGGGTCTCACCCGCAGTGGCGCAGGTCGCGGTCATTGGTGGGAGCGTTGCCACCTTCCACGCCTTCACCGTCGAATTCCTTGAAGCCGGTGTTGACGCCGACGTGCGGGGGTCTATGTGGCCCGCTTGCGGTACCTGTTCAGCACGGCGAGCTCGGGCAGCGTCCAGCCGGTGAACCCAGCATCGACCTGGAAAGGGCCGGTGGTCTGGCCCACCTGCTCGGGGTTTGCGGCCAGCCTGCCCGACGCCGTGGTGATGACCGCTGCGAGGTCTTCGGCCGGGGTCCCGCCGACGAACCCGCGGCCACGGGTGTAGCCCTTGGCCAGTGCCGTGATTACGGCCACGGGATCGTCAAGGTTCATCAGCGGGTAATCCCGGTCAGGGTGACGATGGCCTGCGGGTTCAGCGGCTTCACGTCGTAGCGGGAAGTCACGCGGATGGCCTGCTGGTCGTAGTCGCCGTAGGTCTGGTCGAGCAGCTTCACGGACGGGCTGGCGTCGCGGGCGACGGCCACCTGGGACATATCGGCCAGTGCGGCGCGGCCGGTCGGGGTCCCGCCGGTGGTGTTCGGGATGCGGTTCGAGATGACCACCGGAGCGCCCCACAGGCGGAACACGCCGTCGGCGGTCGGGTCGGGCTGTAGCAGGTACTGGCCGGTGTTGTCCTTGACCTTGCGCAGCGCCACGAAGTCGCCGGAGGTCAGGAACCACTTGAGGTTGGCCATGCTGACGTTGGCGCCCAGTGCCATGCCCCACGCGGTCAGCAGGTGGTCGAGGTTCAGCGCACCACCCACGGCAACGTTCTGGGTGCCCGCCCATGCGAACATGCCCTGCGGGGTGGTGATGCCGTCACCGGACGCGCTGAGCAGCTGAGTGTCGAGCTTTGCGGCCACGTCGGCCACCAGCCGATCCTTGAGCACCTGGTCGAGGCTCACGACGGACTGACGGGCCAGCTCGTTGCTGTAGCGGGTCAGGGTCTTGATGCTCTTCATGGTGGACGGCAGCAGGCTCACCTCGTCGAAGTCGGGGTTGGCCTCGGGGATCAGCTCGTTCTCACCCACGAACTGCACGTCGGTGGGACGCGGTGCCTTGGGCAGGCGCAGCGGGCCGGTGGTGTCGAAGATGCGCGGGCCAGCGGCGAGGAACACGCTGGCGGCCTCCAGCGGCTGCACAAGGATGGTGGCGACCTGGGTTGCGGTCAGCTCGCCGGTGGCGACGCTGCCAGCGGCGGCCGTCTGGGTCTGGGTGGAAAGTGCCATGGTGTGACTCCTGGTGGTTGAGGGGATCATCTGATTGACCGCCTGACCGCCTGGGCCACGAAGCGAGGGTGCCGGGATCAACCCGACACCCTCACTATCGCATACCCCTGGGGGTATTTCAAACTATGTCGACAACTTGAGGTTGAGGACGTATCCGGCTGAGGAGGCCCACGGTCCAAGGCTCCAGTCTTCGGGCTCGCCGTCCATCGCGTATGTCTTCCCGCCGAAGCGAACCTTGTCCCAATTGGCGAGCGTCCACGGGGCGAACAGGCGGTACTTGGTCACCCAGATAGCGGCCGACGTGACCGCTGCCTGATTCGACGCGGACGGGGCGAACCCGTAGGCCATGCGGGGCTCGTCCTTGTAGGCGTAGATGATGCCGTTGCGGGTGTCCTTCTTGCCGGTGTCATAGCGGATCATGGCAATGACGGGGAGTCGTGCAATCACTGTTCCATCCTCCTGTCAGGCTCGGGCACGGAGCATGCCGGCGAGATCCACCGAACCGGTGGCGGAGCCCACCGACCCCTGCCCCACGTCGCCTCGGGGGCGTCGGCTGGCAAGGTGGGGCTTGCGGCCCAGCAGCTCGTCGATGGCTCCCGAGAGCTCGTCGGGGTCCTCGAGGGCCTCGTCCGAGTAGGGCAGGTCGGTGGGGTCAGCGAGGCGTCCAGTCGCCCGGACCCGCTCAACGAACAGGGCGTGTGCCAGGTCTTCGGACATA
>NZ_JBHWOO010000211.1:0-3066 GCF_043424415.1 Luteococcus sp.
CATCTGCGTCACCAACCCCAACGTGATGGCCTTCGGCAAACCCGGCCGCGGCAAGTCCGGCACCACCAAGGCCTTCCTGCTGCGCATGATGGACTTCGGCTACCGCTCCCTGATCCTCGGCGACGCCAAGGACGAGTACGAACCCCTGTGCCACGCCGTCGGCGTCGAACCCTTCGCCATCGGCCGCGGACTACCGACCCGCATCAACCCCCTCGACATCGGCCCCCTGGGCAACGGCTGGGCCACTCTTCCCGCGGCGGAGGCGCAACGCCGATCCGCCTTGGTCTTCCGCCGCTGGCTCACCCTGATCCGCGGACTGGTCGGCTCCCAACGTGTCGGTGACCTGCGCGTCCCCTTCGGGCCCAGCGACGAGGTCGTCGTCAAGACCGTCCTGGCCCGCCTGTCCGGCTACAGCACCGCGGCCACCACCCTGGTCGAGCCCACCATCCCGCAACTGTGGCTGGCACTCGACAACCCCGACGACGACCTCGTCGCCGAGTGCCGCTATCGCGACCAACGCCACTTCCTCGACGAAACCCGCCTCCTGCGCGACGCCCTCGGCCAACTCGTCTCCGGTGCCCTGGCTGGCTTGTTCGACCAGCACACCACCATCACGGTTGACTGGCGTGCCCCCATCCAGTCCCTGTCCCTGTCCCGTCTCGAACCCTTCGGCGACGAGGCCATCGGTATCGCCCTGACCTGCCTCAACTCCTGGGGACGCGCCATGCGGGAAGTCGCCGACCCCGGCGACCTGCGCATCGTCGTCCGCGACGAGGCTTGGAAGCAGCTGCGCCTCGGGCCGGACGCCGTGAAGAGCTTCGACGCGGACCTGCGCTTCTCCCGCCGCGACGGTGACATCCAATGGGCCGTCATGCACAAACCCTCCGACCTGCTCTCGGCCGGCGACCACGGATCCCAGGCCGCCACCATCGCCAAGGACCTGCTGCACCTGGCCGACGTGAAGATCCTCCACGGCCAGGACCACGCCGTCGCCGGCGAACTCGAACAACTCCTCGGCCTGGGACCCATCGCCCAACACGTCATCACCACCTGGGCCATGCAGGGCACAGGCCGCGCCCTGTGGCAGGTCGGCGACCAGCTCTACAAGGTCCAGACCCACCTCCACCCCCTCGAACACCAGCTCACCTGGACCAACCAAGCCATCGAGGCAGCGAACTGACATGACCAAGCTCACCGCTATCATCAGCACCGTCCTCGCCGTCGTGCTCATCGCACCCCTGATGCTCGTCGCCATGATCAGCACCACCGCCGCCAGCGCCAAGGCCGCCGTCGAGACGCAGACCCCCTGCGCCGGCCAGGTCACGGCGCCCACCTCCACTACCTGGCGCGTCCCCTTCACCGGCGTGGGTTACCAACGCACCAGCCCATTCGGGATGCGGCTCCATCCGGTGCTGAAGGTGTGGAAACTCCACGACGGCGTCGACCTGGTCGCCCCACGAACCGCCGTGGTCGCCGTTGCCGACGGCACCATCACTGCCGCCGGACCGGCGCAAGGCTGGGGCAACCACGTCGTCATCGACCATGGCGGCGGCATCACCAGCCTGTATGCCCACCTCGCCACGATCGACCCGGCCCTGAAGCTCGGTGGCCGGGTCGTGGTGGGGCAGACGCTCGGCGTCGAAGGCTCCACCGGCTACTCGACCGGCATCCATCTGCACTTCTCCATCCGCCGCAACGGCACCCCCATCGACCCCGTGCCGTTCATGGCCGCACACGGGGCACCCCTTGATGGACGCCCGGTCGCTGCCACATCCCGGGGCGCGGCGCCCAGGGATCAGTCAGCAGGGGAGGGTGGCATGGCCACCAGCGTTCTGCCGCGGCCGCGGGTGCGCAAGGACTCCCTGCACAACCCGCCGTTGCCGATCCTGCCGCGCATCGAGGCTCTCTACCGGCAGGCCGCGAGCAGGTACGGCCTGCCCTGGACGCTGCTGGCCGGCATCGGGATGGAGGAGACCGCCCACGGACGCAACAACACGACGAGCTCCGCCGGTGCGCAAGGGCTGATGCAGTTCATGCCAGCCACTTTCGCGACCATGGGCGTTGACGGCAACGGCGACGGGCGGGTGCTCATCACCGACGACGCCGACAGCATTCACAGCGCCGCTCACTACCTCGTCACCTCCGGCGCTCTCCGCGGACAGGCAGGTGTCGAGAAGGCCCTGTATGCGTACAACCACGCCGACTGGTACGTCGGCGACGTCCTGCACTACGCCCACGCCTACGGCGGCGGCCAGACCACCACGTCGCTCGACGACTGCCACCCCGGAGTCGGGTCCGCACCTACTGGGGACCCTGTCGCGGCTGGCGATACGGCCAAGGTCCTCGCCTGGGCAAAGACCAAGCTCGGCGGCCGCTACATCATGGGCGCCGCCGGCCCCGACGCCTACGACTGCTCCAGCTACACCCAAGCCGCCTACCACCAGATCGGCATCCGGCTGCCGCGCACGGCACAAGCCCAGCGCGACTGGCTCGCCGCAGGTCACGGCACACGCATCCGACCAGGCCAGGAGAGGCCCGGCGACCTGATCTTCATCGACAGCTACCTCGGGCCCCGCCGCGTTGGGCACGTCGCCCTCGTTTGGGATACGGAGACTAAGCAGACGATCGAAGCCGCCAGCGCCAGCCGAGGCATCATCATCGGCGACTACCGCGACTGGAGCAGCAGGAACATCTATGAGATCTGGCGCCCAGGTCAAGACTCCACTGGATCTCTCGCGGCGTCGTCAGGGTCGGGCAGTTTGGCGCTCCACGGCGCCTAATGCACAGACACAGGAGGCTCCTCCCGCCTCGCGGAGTCAGCCCGGATATCGTCTGCTCCGGCGGTCGTCGTCGAGGAAGCTGGCGCTTAGGTCCAGTCGGGAAGCGTTTGAAACAGCGTTCCCCATTCCTCGGGGAACTCCAGAGGGGAACCGGGTGGATCGTCCGCAGCCGCGTACTGCCACTCGCAGAATTTGTCTCCATTCCGACCGGTGCAGATGCCCAAGACCCAGCCGGACACAGTCCTTCGCCAGTGCCACACCAACTGGCCGTCGTCGGTCACGGCCG
>NZ_JBHWOO010000212.1:0-2679 GCF_043424415.1 Luteococcus sp.
GCTCTGGTTGTGTGACGTGCGGTAAGATCCTCGACAGGAATATTGGACACTTTTCTGGGCCGTCCTCGGGGCTACGGGTGTGACTCTCAACTTCGTTTGGCGGGATTTCGCAGCTTCGTTTGGCGGCTCAGGTGAAGCCGCTGGCGAGGGTGGAGCGGCGGAGTCAGTGTTCGTCGCCGAGGTGGCCGGAGAGTTTGTCCAGACGATCGAGGCTCGATCCGTCAAGGCCGATGATCTCGACGGTCTTGCCCTTGGCGGCGTACTTGTGGGTGATCGCGTCCAGGGTGGCCACGGTGGAGGCGTCCCAGATATCGGCCTCGGTCAGGTCGATGACCACGTGCTGGGGGTCGCCGGTGTAGTCGAACTGGTAGACCAGATCGTTGCTCGAGGCCCAGAAAAGCTCGCCACGCACTCGGTAGGTGCGGATGTCGATGGTGCCGTCGTGATTGACGTCGAGTTCAGAGTCCTTCTCCAGGCTCGTCATGTGGGCCACGCGGCGGGCGAACATGACCATCGCGGTCAGAACCCCGAGGATGACGCCGATGGCCAGATTGTGGGTGATCACAGTCGCGGCGACGGTGACCGCCATGACGATCGTCTCCGGGAGCGGCATCAGGCGCAGGGTGCGTGGGTGGATGGAGTGCCAGTCCATGGTGGCCACCGAGACCATGATCATCACCGCGACCAGGGCAGCCATGGGGATCAGGCCGACGATGTCGCCCAACGCTACGACGAGGATGAGTAGGAAGATCCCAGCCAGCAGGGTGGACAGGCGGGTGCGGGCGCCGGACTGCTTGACGTTGATCATGGTCTGGCCGATCATCGCGCAGCCGCCCATGCCGCCGAAGAAGGCGGTGACGATGTTGGCCACGCCCTGGCCCCATCCCTCACGGGTCTTGTCGGAGCGGACCTCGGTGATGTCATCGACGAGTTTGGCGGTCATCATCGACTCCATGAGCCCGACCAGCGCCATCGCCAGGGCATAGGGGGCGATGATTTGCAGCGTCTCCAACGTCCACGGCACGTCGGGGATGAATAGCGACGGCAGCGAGGAGGGCAGCTCGCCCTGATCGCTGACGTTGGGCATGGTCCAGCCGAAGAGCACGACCACGGCGGTGATCGCCACGATCGCCACCAGCGGGGCCGGCACCGCGGCCGAAAGTTTGGGGAAGAACACCATGATGAGCACGCCAGCGGCGACCATCGGGTACACCAGCCACGGCACACCCAGCAGGTGCGGGATCTGCGCGGTGAAGATCAGGATGGCCAGGGCGTTGACGAACCCGACCATCACCGACCGGGGGATGAAGCGCATGAGCTTGCCCACCCCGATCACGCTCAACACGACCTGGAAGATGCCGGCCAGCAGCACGGTGGCGATGAAGTAGTCCAACCCGTACTCGCGCGCCACGGGGGCGATGACCAGGGCGATTGCGCCGGTCGCTGCGGAGATCATCGCGGGCCGTCCGCCGGTGAAGGCGATCGTCACGGCCATGGTGAAGGAGGCGAACAGCCCGACCCTCGGGTCCACTCCGGCGAGGATCGAGAACGAGATCGCCTCGGGGATGAGCGCGAGCGCGACGACCAGACCGGCCAAGACCTCGGTGCGCAGTCGGCGGGGGGAAGAGAAGGCGTACTTGAACGACGCGAGGACGCCGACGGGTGCGAGATCGTCATCCGAGCTGGCCGGGGGCGGGGACGAGGCCCCGGATGCGTGGGTGGGAGCTGTCACGGGGGTTTTCCTAACCGTGGAGGGAACATGACACACTCTCCCGTAACGGGAGGTTTGAAACCTACCGTAACGTCAGGTTTGGGTAGCGTTGAATTTGGGACCGACACCGTGACCTATTTCACGAGGAGTGTGATGCGGGAAGAGTCCGCACGAATGGTCGGTGAGGTCGCTGACTTCACCGGCCTGTCGATCCGCACGCTGCGCCACTACGACGACATCGGCCTAGTGGTGCCCTCCGGCCACACCGCCGGCGGATTCCGGCTCTACACCGACGCCGACATCGACCGACTGCTCCTCGTCCGGCGAATGAAACCTTTGGGCTTCTCGCTGGAACGCATGAAGCAGTTCCTCGAAGCCACCGACATCCTTACGGCGGCCCAACGCTCAGAATCGCCGGGGCTCGATGACTGGCACGCAGCTCGAATGACCGTCGAAGAGATCCGCGCCGAAGCTGAAGCGCGCTACCTCGAACTGCAGACCCAACTCGAGTACAGCGCCGAGTTCTTGCAACTATTCCGCCAGAGGTTTGACTAAGCAGGCTGATCCATAAACGACCGTTTTTGCTACAAGTGAACTCGAGCTCGCCGGATTTGGATACGCCGAGGTGGGCGGAAGCCAATTCTGTAGCGGAACCCAGTCTCAAAATCTATGTTTCTGATCTGCCCAGCAGCGACGAGTATTGCTACATTTGTCGGTATGGGCCACGCTTTCGGGTACGCACGGGTGTCGACTGGCGATCAAGACGCCCGACTGCAGCACGATGCCCTCGCCGCTGCCGGCTGCTACAAGGTCTTCACCGACACCGCCTCCGGGACATTGGCCTCCCGCCCAGAGTTGGGAAAGCTCCTCGATCAACTGCGCCCGGGCGACACCCTCGTGGTCTGTCTACTGGACCGGCTGGGCCGATCGATTCGGCAACTGATCGATCAGCTGACCGAGTTGCATGA